>NZ_JAWOTE010000033.1:0-38440 GCF_033338695.1 Vibrio sp. Vb1166
TGGTAGTTCAGTTGGTTAGAATACCGGCCTGTCACGCCGGGGGTCGCGGGTTCGAGTCCCGTCCACTCCGCCACTTAATATCGACAACCTCGCTTATGCGAGGTTTTGTCAAATCTAGAATATGAAAATTCTATAGGGGTGTAGCTCCAATTGGCAGAGCAGCGGATTCCAAATCCGCGTGTTGGGAGTTCGAATCTCTCCACCCCTGCCATATATCAGGCTCTGACTTAGGTCAGAGCCTTTTTTGTATCTGGTTTCTTCTCATTATTATAGCTTATTTCTACTCTTATCCCGTAAGTATGGCTTTCTGCTGTACTTTGGCTGCATTTAATCTACTGAACGAACGAAACTACAGTTAGCTGTAATGATCAGTGGCCCGAAATTTTAATAATAAAGGGGAATCACTATTTATATTTAGTTACACTCAACCGATCTGGATTAATGAGTAACTATGTATGGATATATCTCGTCGACGCTTTCTTCAATCATCCTTAGCAATCTCCGCGCTTACCGTTCTACCTGCATGTTCTCTATCTAGGAGCACTAATAAGCAGGGGCAATATATATACGATATCACTGCAGAGCCTTCTACTGCAGAATTGGTCCCAGGGTTTAACACAGACGTACTCGCATTTAATGGTTCGATTCCAGCGCCTACGATTCGCTGTCGCCAAGGTGAGAAAGTTATTATCCGATTCACCAACAAGCTTTCAGAGCCAACTACAATTCACTGGCATGGCTTGCGAATCCCTATTGAAATGGATGGTGTACCTTTCTTAAGCCAGCCGCCTATCATGCCGGGTGAAACATTCGTTTATGAATTTACACCGCCAGATGCAGGCACGTTTTGGTATCACCCCCATATGAATAGCGTTAAGCAACTTGGTATGGGCTTAGTTGGGTTAATTATCGTTGAAGAGGCTGAGCCTGTTCTATTTGATGAAGAACAGGAAATAGTTCTAAAGCATTGGCATTTAGACAAACAAGGTCAGTGGAAGAACCTTATGGTACCGCGCTTGAGCGCTCGTATGGGGACTCCCGGAGAGTGGAGTAGCGTCAATGGTGTGCATGAACCTGTTTATGCGCTGAAGCAGAATGCTACCACGCGATTAAGAATTGCTAATGTCGATAATACCATTACTTACCCGATCGCTATTGAAGGTGCAGAGGCTTGGGTTATTGCTATTGATGGTAATCCTGTTAAAGCGCCTTATAAGCTCACTCAGCACAAAATTGGTCCAGGAATGAGGTTGGATGTCGGATTGATTGCTCCGAAGGCTGGAACACGTGTTTATGTGCGTCAAATGAAAGGACGCTTCCCATTCCCTTTGTGCGAGTTTGACGTTGTTGAGTCTGACCTGTCGAACAACCAGAAACTGCCTTTATTACCTCTCAACCCTGTGCCAGCTCTCGATTTGAAAAATGCAGAGCAAATCGATTATGTGTTTGAGTGGGAGGGGGCGATCACTCCTGCTGATCAATCGGGCAAAGCGATCCCCCAATTCTGGCTGATGAACAAACGGGCTTGGGAGGGAATGAGCAAAGATAATATTCCAGCGCCGCTTTCAACATTGGAGATTGGAAAAACCTATATCTTCAACCTAAAGAACGTCACCCAATATCATCATCCTATTCATCTTCATGGACACACATTTACGGTTCTTGAGTTAGATGGCAAAAAACTCGACGAACCGTTTCATACCGATACGGTCTTACTTGGAAAAAACGGCAGTGCGAAAGCGGCATTTGTTGCAGATAACCCAGGGCGTTGGATGTACCATTGTCATGTAATTGAACATATGAAGACGGGTTTGATGGGGTACATTGAAGTAAAGTGACTCCTGTAACTTTTAAAATCTTGATAAGTTTTAAGCGCTATACTTTGCTGAATTCTAAGATTGTATAATCACTATTGCCGTAAATTTGATTACAATGTCGCCATTAACTTTTCTGGGGGAATTATGGGACAACTATCCGTTTTGGGTTTTATTGCATTGGGTGGTGCATTTGGTGCATGTTCTCGTTACTTAATTTCTGAACTTTGTGTCATTTTATTGGGGCGTGGTTTTCCATATGGTACGTTAACCGTTAACGTTGTTGGCTCATTTATGATGGGCTTATTGATAGCAGCTTTCGATAATGAACTTTTGGCAACGGAACCTTGGCGACAAGTGATTGGCTTGGGTTTTTTAGGGGCACTAACGACGTTTTCCACCTTCTCGATGGATAATGTGTTGCTTATGCAGCAGGGCGCTTTCTTTAAGATGGGGTTGAACGTATTGTTGAATGTAGTGTTAAGTATTTCAGCGGCGTGGATAGGCTTTCAATTATTGATGCGCAGCTAGCAAAGTAGTTAAAAATTGAACAGGTCGGCTTGGTTTCACCAAGCCGTTTTTATATACTGACATCACTTGTCGGAGTGCCATAAGGCTGAGACCGTTAATTCGGGATCCGTTGAACCTGATCAGATTAGAATCTGCGAAGGGAACAAGAGAAGATATTCACACCGGAGTTCTTTCTGGTTGACCTATCAAAAGTCGAATGTTGTTACAGGCAAATATCGTAAGCTTTAACTAGCCTTAATTTGACTCCTCTTGTCGCATCTATCCGCCAAGCATTTTTATCCAATTACTTTTTATCTAGTATAACAAAGCAAGGAAAAATGCTATGTCGAGTCGCAAACAAGCGAGACTGGAAGCAAAACAGTTCATTGATACACTCTCGGTACAACCGTACCCCAATTCAAGCAAAGTCTACGTAGAAGGTTCACGTCCAGATATTAGTGTGCCAATGCGTGAAATATCACTCGCTGATAGCCTTATTGGAGGCACAAAAGAAGCGCCTATTTTCGAACCTAATGAGCCAGTACGCGTTTACGATACCTCGGGTGTATACACAGATCCAGAGCACACCATAGACCTCTATAGCGGCTTACCTAAGCTGAGAGAAGGGTGGATTGAAGAGCGTGCCGATACTGAGCTACTTGATGAAGTAAGCTCGGTGTACACCAAAGAACGCTTAGAAGACGAAACACTAGACGATCTTCGTTACGGTAATCTACCTCGTATTCGACGTGCCAAAGATGGCCATTGTGTGACCCAATTGCACTATGCTCGCAAAGGTATTATTACCCCAGAAATGGAATACATCGCGCTGCGTGAAAACATGGGGCGTGCCAAGTATCGCGATGAAGTGCTGAATCAACAGCATCCGGGTCAAAGCTTCGGAGCGAACCTACCAAAAGATATTACCGCCGAATTCGTGCGTAAAGAAGTCGCCGAAGGTCGCGCTATTATCCCTTCCAATATCAACCACCCAGAATCCGAACCAATGATCATTGGACGTAATTTTTTGGTCAAAGTGAACGCCAACATCGGTAACTCATCGGTCACTTCTTCGATTGAGGAAGAAGTAGAGAAGCTCGTTTGGGCGACACGTTGGGGTGGAGATACCGTTATGGATCTCTCTACTGGACGTAACATCCACGAAACTCGCGAGTGGATTCTACGTAACAGTCCGGTTCCGATCGGTACCGTACCAATGTATCAAGCGCTTGAGAAAGTGAATGGTGTTGCGGAAAACCTTAACTGGGAAGTGATGCGCGATACCCTGATTGAGCAAGCAGAGCAGGGCGTTGACTACTTTACTATCCATGCCGGTTTACTACTTCGTTATGTGCCAATGACTGCAAAACGCGTTACTGGCATCGTCTCTCGTGGTGGTTCTATCATCGCGAAATGGTGTTTAGCGCATCACCAAGAAAGCTTCTTATATACCCACTTCCGAGAGATCTGTGAAATCTGTGCTAAGTACGATGTCGCACTATCTCTTGGTGATGGTCTGCGTCCTGGCTCGGTGGCTGATGCTAACGACGAAGCGCAATTTGCAGAGCTTCGTACCCTTGGTGAGTTAACCAAGATAGCGTGGGAATATGACGTACAGGTGATTATCGAAGGTCCTGGTCATGTTCCAATGCACATGATCAAAGAGAATATGGAAGAGCAGTTGGAGCACTGTCATGAAGCTCCTTTCTATACGCTTGGTCCGCTCACGACAGACGTCGCTCCTGGTTACGACCATATTACTTCAGGCATTGGCGCAGCCATGATTGGTTGGTATGGCTGTGCGATGCTTTGCTACGTAACTCCGAAAGAGCATCTTGGCTTACCAAACAAAGAAGATGTGAAAGTAGGAATGATCACTTATAAGCTTGCTGCGCACGCCGCTGATTTAGCGAAGGGACACCCAGGCGCACAAGTGCGTGATAACGCGCTTTCTAAAGCTCGCTTCGAGTTCCGCTGGGAAGACCAATTCAACTTATCACTCGACCCTGATACCGCGCGCGCTTTCCATGACGAAACCTTGCCTCAAGAGTCTGGAAAAGTTGCCCACTTCTGTTCGATGTGCGGGCCAAAGTTCTGCTCGATGAAGATCTCGCAAGAGGTTCGAGAGTATGCGAAAGACACAGAGCAAGTTGCTGCGGACCAAGCTATCTCAATCAAAATGCTGGATGACCCTCTTGAGGGGATGCGTCAGAAATCGCAAGAATTTAGAGAGTCAGGTTCCGAGCTATACCACCCAGCAGCACATGCCGAGGTAAGTGACTAATGAGCAAAATCCTTATTCCGTCATCATTGATTGAACTGGCAGGTTTAGTTCAGCAATGTTTGTTGTTGGCGAAAGAACAGGGTTTTAGCATCGAAGACATTGAGTTGGGTGTGAGCCCAACTCAATCTATTCAGCTTGTTCGCGGCCAACAGACCACACACATAACGACTGATCTCATTGATGATTATGACTCTGAGCATGAGAGTTCATTTGTGCTCTATTACCGTTCTGCTTTGTCGGTAGAAGCGTGCGCTAAGCAACCGTCGAAAGCGATTCATATTGGCATTGCTGATACGCAGGTATCCGATGAAAAGGAGAAAGTGCTTCAGCTTGATATCTGGCGTCACCCAATTAACAACGAAGTGAGAGCGCTTTCCGTTAAGTCCAAATTCAACGCAATGTTCGATCCTGAACATCACCTTGCTTGGATAGTAACGCTGACAGTACTCGATTTTCCTATCGAAGATGCGTTAACACTTGCTCGAGGAATGCTAACTCAACAAGCGAATGTTTCACGTGAAACACTGTTGAATGACAACCTTGGTGAGGGAAGATCTACTCAGTGGGCTGACCAATTTGATGATTTCCCCACACCTGTACTAGAGGATAACCGGCTAGGTATTCAAGTTGGTTGGTCTGCACAAGGTGAGAGCGTTAGCTTTCCAACTCTAACCAAGCAAAGTCTAGGGCTCTACCCAGTCGTTGATGACGTTGCTTGGATTGAGCGTTTACTGCCACTAGGCATCAACACTATTCAACTGCGAATCAAGGACCCACAACAAGCCGATTTAGAACAACAGATCATTCGAGCAATTGAGCTAGGTCGTCAGTATCAAGCACAAGTGTTCATCAATGACTATTGGCAGTTGGCAATCAAGCATGGCGCTTATGGTGTTCACCTAGGACAAGAAGACATAGAAGAATCGAATTTGGCTCAGCTAACTAAAGCCGGCATTCGTCTTGGTCTTTCTACTCATGGTTATTATGAGCTACTGCGCATCGTACAAATTCATCCTAGTTACATCGCGCTAGGGCATATTTTCCCAACCACCACAAAACAGATGCCATCGAAACCACAAGGTTTGGTGCGCTTGGCTCTGTATCAAAAGCTGATTGATAGCATTCCTTATGGAAACGCGGAGTCGGTTTTCCATCCTTCAAAAGACAAAGCAGATAGTGACTATGTGCTTGGCTTTCCGACGGTCGCGATTGGTGGCATTGACCAATCTAATGCAGACCAAGTTTGGCGCACAGGCGTCTCTAGTTTGGCAGTTGTGCGTGCTATTACGTTGGCAGAATCACCTCAGTTCGTTATCGAGTTTTTTGCACAACTGATGAAGGAAAGACAGCTAACGTTTACTGATCAGAATAGTGAGTTGGCGCTTAGTAAGAGAGGCGAGCATGCTCACGGATAAGCAGTTCCTTCGCTATCAACGTCAAGTCGCTCTGCCAGAAATTGCCGAAGTTGGGCAAGAGCGTTTGAGCAAATCGCATGTGCTGATCATCGGTTGTGGTGGATTGGGGAGCGCAGCTAGTTTGTACTTGGCGTCAGCGGGCGTTGGTAAATTGGTTGTAGTCGATGACGATGAAGTTGATAGCAGTAACCTACAACGTCAGATCATTTATCGTGAACAAGACCTCCAAGTTGCGAAAACAAAAGCGACTGTAAAGCAACTTACTGAACTTAATACTATGGTTCAAATTCGTGCTATCAATAAGCGATTAGACAAAGCACAGCTTCAGCTTGAGGTGATGCTAGCGGATGTGGTGCTCGACTGCACCGATAACATGCCAACGCGTCAGCTAATTAACCAAGTTTGTTTCGAGCAAAATACGCCACTCATCTCAGCGGCGGCAATTGGTTGGCAAGGGCAATTTGCTGTCTTTGATTACCAAACACCAAGTGAACAAGAAGTGCAGAGTAAAGCCTGTTACCGCTGTTTGTATCCGTTTGACGAATTACCACAAAGTCAAAAATGCAGTGAGAGCGGTGTTGTCGGCCCGGTAGTGGGCACACTTGGTAACTACCAAGCGATAGCGGCAATTCAAAAACTGGCGACGGGAAAGTTTCATGTCGAGACTGCCAAGTTGCATCTGTTTGATGGGTTGAAACTGCAATGGCAAACCATGGCGATAAGCAAAGACAAACAGTGCCAAGTATGTGCTCAGATTTAGCTTACGAGTATACGAGTAATAGGCAGAATTAAGAGAGTTGGAAGCAATGACGTTATCAGAACAACAAACAACACAAATGACCGCTGCTGACTTAGATGTGATCACTATTGTCATCAATGACCAGTCACATCGAGTTGCCAGTGAGTCGAATCTACAGCAAATCATTAGTCAATTTGCGCTACCAGAAAAGGGCTGCGTTTTTGCAATTAATAACAATGTTGTGCCACGCAGTGAGTGGGCTAGCACAGTTCTTTCACAGGGAGATAGCATCTCTTTGTTTCAAGCGATCGCGGGGGGTTAAAGTCGATGCTTAAAATTGGTGATAAACAATTCGAATCAAGACTGTTCACGGGAACAGGGAAATTTGCCAGCAGCCGATTAATGGCAGAAGCGATTCAAGTATCGGGCTCTCAACTTGCGACCATGGCGTTGAAGCGTGTGGATGTGAATGACCAACAAGACGATATTTTGCTGCCGCTAGTAAAAGCGGGGGTGAACTTATTGCCAAACACATCAGGAGCAAAGAATGCTAAAGATGCTGTGTTTGCTGCACAACTGGCGCGAGAAGCGTTGGGTACTAACTGGCTAAAACTGGAAATTCATCCAGACCCGAAGTACTTGATGCCCGATCCAATTGAGACACTTGCAGCCGCTGAACAGCTGGTTCGTGAAGGCTTCATTGTCCTTCCTTACTGTCATGCTGACCCGGTTCTGTGTAAACGATTGGAAGAGGTTGGCTGCGCTGCTGTCATGCCATTAGGTGCGCCGATCGGTTCTAACAAAGGGATAGTTTCTCACGATTTCCTAGAGATCATCATCGACCAAGCTAATGTTCCTGTCATTGTTGATGCGGGTATTGGTGCTCCTTCACATGCCGCGCGTGCGATGGAAATGGGCGCGGATGCCGTGCTCGTTAATACTGCGATTGCAGCTTCGAGCGATCCCGTTGCGATGGCGAAGGCATTTAAGTTGGCGGTAGAGTCGGGGCGTATGGCTTATGAAGCCGGACTTGCCGGTAAGGTTTCTCATGCGGTTGCGTCGAGTCCACTGACGTCATTCCTAGATGAGCTTTAGTACTAGATTGGTTTAGCTATTAAGCGAGGAAAACATGAGCTTCGTTGAACAATTTAAGCAGCTTAATTGGGATGACATTTCGATGTCGATCTACGCGAAAACGGCACAAGATGTTGAGCGAGCATTGAATAAACCCAAGCGTGATTTGGAAGACTTTAAAGCGCTAATTTCACCAGCGGCTGAAGCGTACTTAGAGCAGATGGCACAACTGTCATACTCGGCCACTCGCAAGCGTTTTGGTAATACCATGTCGCTTTATATTCCACTGTACCTTTCTAACTTGTGCGCCAATGCTTGTACTTATTGTGGCTTCTCTATGGACAACAGAATCAAGCGTCGTACTTTGAATAGGGACGAAGTGGCTGCAGAAGTTGAGGCCATTAAACGCATGAAGTTTGATAGCGTATTGCTGGTGACTGGCGAACACGAAACCAAAGTGGGCATGAAATACTTCCGCGAAATGGTGCCGATGATTAAGAAGCGCTTTAACTATTTGGCGATGGAAGTGCAGCCGCTAGATCAAGACGAATACGCAGAGCTCAAGACATTGGGTTTGGATGCGGTGATGGTCTATCAAGAAACGTATCATCCTTCGACTTACGCCGAGCACCATTTGCGAGGTAATAAAATGGATTTCGAATACCGATTGGATACACCCGATCGTCTTGCAAAAGCAGGCATCGATAAGATCGGTATTGGTGCTTTGATAGGATTGGAAGAGTGGCGTACCGACTGTTTTTATGTGGCAGCGCACTTGGACTATCTTGAGCGCACGTATTGGCAGACTCGTTACTCAATTTCTTTCCCACGTTTACGTCCTTGTGAGGGTGCGCTCCAACCAAAATCAGTCATGACGGATAAACAGCTTGTGCAGTTGATTTGCGCTTATCGCTTGTTGAATCCAGAAGTGGAGTTGTCATTATCGACTCGTGAATCACCGAAGTTCAGAGACAATGCATTACCGTTAGGCATCACTAGTATGTCTGCTGCATCGAAAACTCAGCCGGGTGGTTATGCGATGGATGATGCTGAACTCGAGCAGTTTGAGATCAGTGACGAACGAAGCGCGGGTTCTGTGGAAAATATGATTCGAGCCAAAGGTTTTGACCCTGTATGGCGAGATTGGCACTCAGCGTATTCCGGTTAAGCAATAAATAAAGCCACTGGTCATCGTTATGTTTCACGTGAAACATAGGCAAAAAAAGAGGGTTGATGCAAAACATCAACCCTCTACTTTTTCTAGCTTCTAGCTTCTAGCTTCTAGCTGTGTGCTACTGGTAGTGTTGCTTGACGAAGCCACTCTTTCACATTGCCTTCAACTAGCGGGCTGATCTCATCCCATACTTTCTGATGGTAATCATTCAGCCAAGCAAGTTCTGGACGAGTTAGCATATCAACGTTGATATTGCGCTTGTCGATTGGGCAGCGTGTTAGTGACTCAAATGACAGAACAGGGAAGTCACCGTTAGTTGGTGTTTCAACAACAAGCTCTAGGTTCTCGATACGGATACCAAACGCATCCGCACGGTAGTAACCTGGCTCGTTGGATAGCACCATGCCTTCTGTTAGAGGCACGTCGATTTGCTTCTTCGAAATGCTCGCTGGACCTTCATGAACACTTAGGAAGTGACCAACACCGTGGCCAGTACCGTGGTCGTAATCGTAGCCTTCCGCCCATAGGTGCTGACGAGCTAGTGTATCGATTTGGTAACCACGTGTGCCTTTCGGGAAACGTGCACGAGCAACACCGATGTGACCTTTTAGTGCGAGAGTGAATTGTTTAATCATCTCTTGTGAAGGCTGACCGATCGCAATGGTACGCGTGATGTCTGTTGTGCCATCTAGGTACTGACCACCTGAATCCACTAGGTAAAGTGTGTTCAGCTCTAGCTTGCCAGGTTCAGGTTGGTTCTCGTGGTTGTAGTGACACATCGCTGCGTTGCCACCTGCTGCCGAAATAGTATCGAAGCTAAGGTCCATAAGCGTTGGGTCTTCGCTACGGAACGCTTCCAGTTTGTCTGCCAGCGTCGCTTCATCATGCAGATTACCTGCAACGACTTCTGCATCTAACCAAGATAGGAACTTGCTCATCGCCACGCCATCACGGATATGACATGCTTTCATGCCTGCGATTTCAACTGCGTTCTTCGCCGCTTTTGGCATTAGGCATGGATCAGCTTTACTCACCACTGATGCACCAGCATTTTGTAGAACCAGCTTAAACCATGCGTTACTTGTCGCAGGGTCAACCAGTACATTCTTGCCAGTTAGAGTTTCTAGTCGTGCTTGTAATGCTTCTGGGTGATGAACTGTTACGCCAGAACCAACGTGAGCGTCAAACTCAGCAGGTAGGCGCGCTGGCTCTAGGAAGTATTCCACGCTTGAGTCTGAATGCAGAATCGCGTGAGAAAGCAGAACTGGTAGACGTGATACATCTAGACCACGAACGTTGAGCAACCAACAGATAGAATCAAGTGCTGTGATCACCGCGCTGTCTGCGCCGGCTTTTTTCACGAGCTCTGCGATTTCTTGGCGCTTACTTTCACTTGATTGACCAACCGCTTCTGTTGCCATTAGGCGAACGTCAGAAACCACAGGAGCAGGGCGGTCGTGCCACAGCTCATCAATTGGGTTGCTGTCGAGAATCTTAAGCTCAAGTGCACCTGCAAGTTTTGCTTGTGCCATGTCTAACCAAGCAGAGTTATGCATGCGAGGGTCGATTGCCACAGACGCGCCATTTGCAAGATGGTCTTTAATCCAATCTAATGCAGGCTCTTCAATCAGGTGACGGTATTCGAATAGATCAGCAGGAACCTGCTTGGTGACTTGTACCGTGTAGCGACCATCAACAAAGATAGCAGCTTTGTCTTTGGTGATTACCGCAGCACCAGCAGAACCAGTAAAACCAGTTAGCCAATGTAAACGCTCGTTGTGCGCTGGTACGTATTCGCCCAAATACTCGTCTTCATGTGGGACAAGTAGGGCATCAATATTATGTTGTGCTAGCCATTCGCGAATTGCATTCACGCGGCTTTGGGTATCGTTGTGCATCTGTGTTATTCCTTCAAATTACCGCTCCTTCATGCTCAGGTGTGGGAGCTGTTTCCATCTGCTTCATGCAGTTTACGATTCCATTGAGGCTCGCAATCACTTCAATAGAGTCGGAGTACAACTAGGCCATAGATGAGCCAAAAAGGACTACGACAGTTAAGCTACTCATTTTAGCCGCTAAGCGCAAATTGAGTGCGGTGTTTTTATCTAAGGTGATCGGTTTTTTGTGTGATCATCGTACGTAGCCAGCCTAATGCAGGGTCGTTTTCTCTATCTCGGTGCCAGAATAAAGTGTAAGCCATAGGTGGGAATTCTAACGGTAGTGGCAGCACGACCAAATCAAGCTGTTTGGCCGCAAGTTGCACAAAATGACTTGGCGCAGTAAAGATAAAGTCGGTGTATGAACATAAACTTGCGGCACTGTTAAAGTCGGGCACGGTGACGGCAATATCGCGGTCGGCGCCAATATCTGCAAGGCGATAATCCAGCAACCAACGGTCGTTGCCATCACAACGTACTTGTACATGGCGTAGGGCGAGATAGGCTTCCAGATTCCAAGGTTGTTTTAGCGCAGGATGGTTTTTGCGAATGATGCACATTTGGTAATCACGATAAATTTCCAACTCGCAAATGTCATCGGGTGGTTGGAGAGTCAGCTTGGCATCGTTTATATCGATATCTTTTCCAGTTAAGCCTAAATCCAGTTCGCCGCGTTGAAGCATTTTAAATGTATTATCCGACCACGGGTGTGTGCTTATGGTCACGCCAGGTGCTTGTTGAAAAATCGCCGGTAAGAAATGGGGTAGAATGAGAGGGTAGACACTCTCTACAGCTGCTATTTGAAAACGGTATTCGCTGCTTTGCGGAGAAAACTCTTCGGGTTGAGTCAGCACTTCTAACTGATTTATCAACAGATCCAGTTTCGGTTTAAGAAACAATGCGCGCGGCGTAGGTGTTAATCCATGTGAGTTTCGAGTGAAAAGCGGGTCATCAAATTGAATGCGCAGTTTAGCCAGTGATTTACTTACGGCGGATTGGCTTAAGCACAATCGGTGGGCCGCACGAGTAACATTTAACTCTTCAATCAGCACTTTAAAGCAGACCAATAGATTTAAATCGATACGAGCCAGTTTTTCGACGTTCACAGTGAATTTCCTCTGAGGAATAATGCTCATGATTATACATCATTTCCATTCATATCATCAGATGATTAAGCTTTACCCAAAGTTCTTTATCCAATTCGGAGTGTTGTGTGTCTAGCCAGTTTTCTAATAGTAAAAAACAGATGGCGTTATTGACCCTTTTGGTTCTTTTCAGTCCTTTAGCGATTGATATTTATCTACCTGCTTTACCTCTTATTGCTTCCACTTTTCAGGTCGATAATGCGCTAGCACAAGACACGATCACTTGGTTCTTATTTGCTATGGGTGTTGGTCAGCTATTCGCAGGTCCCTTAGCAGATAAACTCGGACGTCGAACTGTTGCATTGGGCGGTATCACCATTTACGCGATGAGCGCTTTATTGGCGTGGAGTGCTCAAAATATTGAGTGGATGTTGGTCTCCCGACTGCTACAAGGCTTAGGTGCGTGTGCGACATCGGTAGCAGCCTTTGCAACAGTTCGCGATATCTTTGGCCCGGAAAAAAGCGGCAAAATGATCAGCTACCTTAACGGTGCGATTTGTTTCATTCCGGCTTTAGCTCCAATTCTAGGTAGCTGGTTAACTCAACAATTTGACTGGCGTGCTAACTTTAGCTTTATGGCGGGTTTTGCTGTGGTGTCTGGATCATTGATGTTTTTCATGATGAAAGAGACTAACCCGTCAACAGAAAAGCAAGCCGTGTTTAAGCTTAGTCGGTATTGGGCAGTGCTTAGCACACCATCTTTTGTTTTCCATGCGTCATTATGCTTGATGGCGATGGCGGTTATTCTTGCTTACGTTACCTCAGCACCGTCGGTATTGATGACGGGGATGGGGCTGTCGATGAATGAATTCACTTTCTGGTTTGGTGTAAATGCGGTGATAAACATTGCGGCATGTATGCTGGCGCCTAAGTTTATGGAGCGCGTTGGAACTCACAACACCTTGGTCACCGGGATCTCAACTCTGGGTCTCGCAGGTGTGATCATGCTAGTGATGAATGGTCAGAATACCGCGCTTTCTTTCATGTTACCTATCTTTATGTCTTCTGTAGGTTTTGCATTCATTCTGGGTGCAGCGGCAGGGAAAGCGTTAGAACCGTTTGGTGATAAGGCGGGCACGGCAGCTGCACTGCTTGGATTGTTCCAAATGAGTGGCTCTGGTTTGTTGGTGGGTACGCTGCAACGCTTATCTCTGGATCCGCAAACCTTGATTGCAATTCATATGTGGGTCCTATTACCTGCGTTGGTCGTTCTGTTTACAAAAGCAGGGAAGAACTGGCACTCGAGCTTTGCGAAAGCGTAAATCAGTGTAATTTAGTATTTTCCAATGTAAGTAAGGCGTGTATATTTGTCACTCAGACTTTTCCTGACACCATAACGGAACTCAAAAAGTAATGTCGTTAACCACGTATGAAATGGCTCGTATTCTAGAGCAAATGGAAGATTCACCAGAAAAGGTGATGTTTGGCAAGTTGCTTAATGAGCTGGGTAATCAAAGCTCCGAGCGTATTCGTAGTGCGGCTAAACAAGTACCTCTGCCAATTTTGCGTGATATCGTGTACCAATTTCAGCAAGTGATTGAGTCACGCAAAGATGAACAAGTCGAGCAGATGGCAAAAGACCTCGCTCAGCAAGGTATCTCAGCAGAAGAGCTACTGGCTTACTTGAATAAATAATAAAAAATCCCCGCATGATGCGGGGATTTTTTTAGCTCGTCATTTTCTTTTTCAGGATGTGGTCCAAAGACAGCGGTCCTGGCCCCCATACGATTACGATAAGAATCATCAATCCCCAAAGTTGGTGATCATAAAAACCTTTCTCCCACAACAGTGGGTAAGAGATCACTGCGATGATGTTGAACACAAACAGCATTGCTGCCATCGGGCGGGTAATCAATCCTAGTGCCAAGAACACCGGTAGAACCAACTCCGCAGCCGTACCTAAATAAGCCGCCAATTCCCATGGCAAGATTGGCACTTGGTATTCCAGCTCAAATAAGTACAACGTGCTATCCCAAGACGAGATTTTGATTAGTCCTGAATTGAAGAACACCCAAGCAACCCAAAAGCGACAAAAGAGAAGTAGTAAAGGGACAAAGGCTGCTTGTAAGGTACTGATTAAATCGTCGTACCGATTCACTAAGTTTTTAACCGTATCCGTCATAGAGTGCTCCTTAGATTGATTGCAATGTAAAGCCGTCAACAATATCGAGTGCCATGATGCGATTGAGATGAGCGAGTAAAACTTCAGGTATTTCGCTCAAACTCTGCTTCTGCTCTAAACATTGCAGCAGTTGGAACACATCAGCATCGAGTGCGTGACACAAGGCTTCTCCATTGGCTTGAATCGAGATGACACCTTGCTGTAATTGGTTGATATTAAGTTGTTCGAATTGCCCAGTTTGAATCGCGCTAAATAGATCGAATACTGCGTAGTTGGAGTCAAAGCTGCGGCAGCCCTTTTTAAGGTGTAAGACTAAAGTGGGTTGTTGCTCTTCACTCACTTCGCCAAGTAACGCAAGCGGTTTTAATTCCGCTGCATTGGATTGCTCATACTGTGCTTGACGAGCTAGGTCGATATGCCACTCGAAGCGTGCGACTTCAGGGCTGTAAGGTGCTTTTGCGATCACCTGACTGAACTGCATGATGGTGTCTTGAAAGCCTTCGCCATAATGCACCACATTTCCTTCTTCTAATGGGTAAGAAAGAACATGCTGGCGAGCTATCTGTTCAAAGCATTCTTCACCAAGCAGCGCTTCAACCATCAGGTAGGTCGCGGATAACACCTCGCTTAAGCTGATGATAAAGTTATTGCGGTAAATCTGCATGCGTTCATCAGCGGTAAACGTATCACTGGCAATATCGCAATCTTCACCGAGTGCTTGATAGTGTAGGGCTTTAGCAAACTGGCTTTGTAAGGTGGCTAGATTCATGATGCCTTCCTTGGTTCGCTTTGTTCACTTGGAAGTGTGCCTTGCAACAGTAGTTGCGATGCTTTCTGTGCTTCTTCGAGCAAGACTTCTGGCGCGGGGATATCCAAATCCCATTCAATCAACGTATGACGTGGACCGTGTTTTTTTGTCCACTGCGCGAACAGTTGCCAAACTTCATCACTAACTGGGCGGCTATGGGTATCAATCCATATCTCACCTTTGTCGAGTTGTTTGATGGTAAAACCTGCCAAGTGAATCTCATCCACTTTGTCGGCTGGAATCGCATCTAGGTATGTGTCGCAATCAAAACCGTGGTTGAACGCCGAAACATAAACATTGTTTAGATCGAGCAATAAACGACAGTCAGTGCGCTTTTGCACTTCGGTAAGAAACTCCCATTCGCTGATGGTCGAATGTTGAAACTTCACATAACTAGATGGGTTCTCTATCAAGATCTCGCGTTGCAAATATTCCTGCACTTCATTCACGTTACGAGTGAACACGTTGAGCGCTTCTTCCGTATACGGAAGTGGAAGCAGGTCATTAAAGTAGTGACCGCCGTTTTCACTCCAACTTAAATGGTCAGAAACAAGGATTGGGTCGATTGAGTTAATCAGTGCTTTAAGTTGCGCAAGATGCTTTTGACTAACACGTTCCACCGAACCTAGCGACAAACCAATACCGTGGCAGCTAATTTGATATTGCTCACGAAGCGTTTGTAGCTGATGGCGCTCTGTTGCATTGGGTTGGAAATAGTTTTCACTGTGGATTTCTAACCAAGACAACTCGGGTTGGTTTTGGCTAAAGTAATCGAGGTGAGGGGTTCTTAATCCAACTCCAACAAGGTCGTGGAAGGTGTGGTGTTTCACGTGAAACTCCTTTTCAAATCGTGCGGGAAGAGAAGGATGCGTCTTGGCTTTGCGTTGGTTGAGCGTCAACGCATCCTCACAATAGCTAGCGATAAAAGATTATGAAGAAGAAGTGCTACCGCCAGCGAGTTTGTCACAAAGACCTTTTGGTACGACTACGAATGCGTCTTTTTGGTTATCTTCTTTAGAAGTACCAGCGCATGAGCTGCTTTTTGTTGCACAGTCGTTTTTACCTGCTTTAGAAACGCCATAGCACTTTTCTTTTTCAGCAGCGACAGCTGGAGCTGCAGTTAGCATTGTGCCACCAAGAGCTAGAAGACCAGTAACAGCAGCAGTAACAGCTAGATTCGACTTTTTCATAATAAATTCCTCTGAATGATTTCCTTTACTTTAAGTTGGCAAGATGAATCGCCTGTTTTGGCGTTTTTGTTATCAACTTGCTTAACTTAAAAGATAGGAAACTGGCTAAAAAACTTTCAGAAAAATTTCTGAAGTAAATAGGTTTGTAGGGTCAAATAGGTATAACTAATTGATGTGTTGGGCAAAAAAACATCGATTTTTTTATCAAGTTTTGTCTAAACAGCACCCGGTTGTTTAGGTTATAATCGGTTTTTATGTATAAATAACCAGTAGCTCTCATCATGATGGATCCATCTCTATTACTCGACGGTTTGAACGATAAACAACGTGAAGCCGTTGCAGCACCTCTAGAAAACTTGCTCGTTCTTGCTGGCGCAGGAAGTGGTAAGACACGCGTTCTTGTTCACCGTATCGCTTGGCTGATGTCGGTCGAGCAAGCTTCTCCGTTTTCAATTATGTCGGTAACCTTTACCAATAAGGCGGCGGCAGAGATGCGTGGACGTATCGAAGAGCTAATGATGGGCAGTGCAGGCGGTATGTGGAATGGTACTTTCCACGGCATTTGTCACCGTATTCTGCGTGCACACTATCTTGATGCGAAGCTACCGGAAGATTTCCAAATCATTGACAGTGACGACCAACAGCGTCTACTAAAGCGTTTGATTAAAGCGCAAAACCTCGATGAGAAGCAGTGGCCGGCACGCCAAGTGGCATGGTGGATTAACGGTAAGAAAGACGAAGGTCTGCGCCCGTCGCACATTGATGCGTACCATGATCCAGTAACCAAGACATATCTACAGTTGTACACCGCTTACCAAGAAGCGTGTGATCGTGCTGGTTTAGTCGATTTTGCGGAAATCTTGCTGCGCGCACATGAGCTACTGCGTGATAACAAGTTCGTCCGTGAACACTACCAAGCACGCTTTAAGCATATCTTGGTGGATGAGTTCCAAGATACCAACAACATTCAATATGCTTGGCTACGTATGATGGCGGGTCCTGAGTGTCACGTGATGATCGTAGGTGATGACGACCAGTCGATTTATGGTTGGCGTGGTGCAAAAGTCGAGAACATTGAGAAGTTTACGCTCGAATTCCCAAGCGTGAATACCATTCGTCTTGAGCAAAACTACCGTTCCACTAAGACCATTCTGGAAGCATCTAACACCCTGATTGCGAATAACACCGAGCGTATGGGTAAAGAGTTGTGGACGGATGGCGTGGTCGGTGAGCCTATCTCGGTTTACAGCGCTTACAACGAATTAGATGAAGCCCGTTTTGCGGTGAACAAAATCAAAGAGTGGCAAGACAAGGGCGGTGCTCTGAATGACGCTGCGATGCTTTACCGTAACAACGCCCAGTCGCGTGTTCTGGAAGAAGCGTTAATTCAAGCCGGTCTGCCTTATCGTATCTATGGCGGCATGCGATTCTTCGAACGTCAGGAAATCAAAGATGCCTTGAGCTACATGCGTCTGATTGCCAACCGTAACGATGATGCAGCGTTTGAACGTGTGGTGAATACGCCAACGCGTGGTTTGGGCGATAAGACGCTTGAAACCATCCGTTTTGCGGCTCGTGACCGTGGTTGCACCATGTGGGAAGCGAGTGTAGCTATGTTGGACGAGAAGGTGCTTGCTGGTCGCGCTGCTGGTGCTCTGAGCCGTTTTATCGAGCTTGTCACCGCGCTAGAAGACGACACCTTAGAGATGCCGCTGCATCACCAAACTGACCATGTAATTAAATACTCGGGCTTGTTCGCGATGTACGAGCAAGAGAAGGGCGAAAAGTCTAAGGCACGTATTGAGAACTTGGAGGAATTGGTGACCGCAACTCGCCAATTCGAGAAACCAGAAGAAGCCGAAGACATGTCACTGCTGACGGCATTCCTAACCCACGCAGCACTAGAAGCGGGCGAAGGACAAGCGGACGAATTTGAAGATGCGGTTCAGCTCATGACATTACACAGTGCGAAAGGTCTAGAGTTCCCATTGGTGTTTATGGTCGGTGTGGAAGAAGGCATGTTCCCAAGCCAAATGTCGGCAGAAGAAGCAGGGCGCTTAGAAGAAGAACGCCGTCTGTGTTACGTAGGCATGACCCGTGCAATGCAGAAACTGTACATCACTTATGCTGAAATGCGTCGTTTGTACGGTCAGGATAAATACCATAAACCGTCTCGCTTTATCCGTGAACTGCCAGAAACTTGTTTAGATGAAGTACGAATGAAGGCGCAAGTTAGCCGTCCTTCAAGCAGTGGTCGATTTAGCCAAACTGTTGTGAAAGAGAGCTTTAATGAAACCGGCTTTACGCTAGGTTCTCGTGTGATGCATCCAAAGTTTGGTGAAGGCACCATCATCAACTTCGAAGGCAGCGGTCCACAAAGCCGTGTACAGATTGCCTTTAACGGTGAAGGCATCAAATGGTTGGTAACTGCTTACGCACGACTAGAGAAACTGTAAGGCTCATCAACTTAAGAGCTGCTTCGGCGGCTCTTTTTGTTTGTGCAGTTTTGGTGTCGCTAACGCAGTAAAAAATGGAATGATAAATGGAGTACAAAAGCGCGACTTAACGATGCCGTTTGAAGTGAAAGGTGGGCGTTGTGGGTGAATGCCTGTTTTCAGCAGATCTACTGAGAAAAACTTTAGGCAAAGAAAAACCCCGAGGGCTTGCGCCCATCGGGGTTATAGTCTTACTCGCAGCAATCCGGCTACTAAGAATGCTCCATGCATCTAATCCATGATAGTGTGCTGAATCCGTCAGCTTAATCCTTACGTCGCCTTCCTAGCGGTGTCCTTAATGACCTTATCCTGGTCTGCTAACTATCCTCGTTAGCTCTCATCACTTGTTCCCTGAGCGGTGTCCCTGACATCATCCTGATGTTCAAATCCTTGCCTCGTCCAGAGGTGTCCATTTCCCGTCCTTAGTAGCAACCATCCTAGTCACTATTGATTCCGTTCAATGTCCAATTTTGCAATCCATGCCCGACTATTCATCCTGAATAACCGTTTCTTCTTCCTGAAGTTCACCAAGTCCGTGGTGTTTCCTGTTCCGTGTCAGCATCCTTCCGACAGGTTTAATATTACGTGTTTAACGATTTCCAACAACGGGCTAATCTCACATTTTTTACTCTCTTAGCGTTCAAAAAAGATACATGAGTATTAAATTCAATGACTTACGCTCTTTGTTGTACGGTTTTACCATTAAAAAAGAGAGGTTTGCTCAACCCTTTGTGAGAGATCTCGCACAAGGGGTCGAGCGAAAGACTCTTACTGCCCGATAGCGGCACCTTCACGTCTCGGATCCGCAGCGCCTTCAAGACCGTCTTTTGTTATGCGTATCGCATGCAGACCAGAATTCAAATCCCGAACATCGGTTTTAAAACCCATCTTCTCCAGAGCAGGCTGTAAGCCCTCTGCGGCGGTACCTTGCTCAATATCTAAGGTGCCAAAACGGTTCAGCAATCGTGGCTGATTAATCGCGCTTTGGATGTCCATATCCCATTGCGTGTGGGCGATAATGGCTTGTGCGACGTAACCAATAATGCGGCTGCCACCCGGTGAGCCAATTGCCATGTAAGGCTTGTCATCCTTCATCATAATGGTTGGTGCCATAGATGAACGTGGGCGTTTGCCCGGTTCTAATCGGTTTGCGATTGGCACACCATCTTGATGCGTGCGGAAAGAGAAATCGGTCAGTTCGTTATTGAGCAAGAAGCCGCGCACCATCAAGCGTGAGCCAAAGGCGTTCTCGATGGTTGTTGTCATTGAAACCACATTGCCTTGCTTATCGACGATATTGAAATGGCTGGTGGAAGGCAACTCGATCGATTGGTCCATGCTTAAGTTCATGGCGTGCGACCAAGGAGGATTGCCGGCTTCAACCTTACTCAACGCTTTACCGACTTGAATGAGCTCAGCACGTTGCTTGAGATAATCTTTATCAAGCAAGCCTTCGGTGGGCATTGGCACATAATCTTGGTCAGCCATGTATTTACCGCGATCCGCAAACGCAAGGCGAGATGCGTCGGCGATCACTTGCCACGATTTCGCGCTTTCGGCTCCCCAACCTTTAAGATCGTATTGCTCGGTGATCGCGAGAATCTGTCCAACCGTCAATGCGCCAGAGCTAGGTGGTCCCATACCGCAGATGTCATAGCTTTGGTAAGCCGCACAAACCGGTTCACGTTGCTTGATTTGGAACGCGTCAAAGTCAGGTTGTGCCAATACGCCAGGATTGCCCGGTGCATTCTGTACTGTCTTGATGATGTCTGTAGCGATATCGCCTTGATAGAAAGCTTTTGCCCCTTGCTCTGCAATTGCCGTCAGAGTTTGCGCGTATTCAGGGTTCTTCAACAACGTGCCTTCGGTTTTTGGTGAGCCGTCTGGATTGAAGAAGTAAGCCTTAGTCGCAGGGAAGCGTGATAGGCGCTTAGTATCTTTCTCAATCAGACTCGCGAGGCGAGGACTGACTTCGAAACCTTGCTCAGCCAAGGTAATCACGGGTTGGATGATCTTCTTCCATTCCAACTTGCCGTATTTCTGGTGCGTGTCCCACAGCAGTTTCACTGTACCAGGAGTGGCAACGGAGCGCCCGCCGACAACCGCATCGTAAAATTGTAGGGGTTGTCCTTTTTCGTCTAAAAAGAGTTTCGGCGTCGCGGCGAGCGGTGCGGTTTCGCGTCCATCATACGTAGTTAGTTTTTGTTTCTCACTGTCCCAATACACTAAGAAGGCGCCACCACCAATACCTGATGATTGCGGTTCTACCAAGCCCAGCATCAGCTGCACGGCAACCATAGCATCAATAGCATTACCACCTTGGGCAATAACATCCGCACCAGCTTGGGTTGCAATTGGGTTAGCAGCGGTAACCATATAATCTTTCGCTTTGACCAGTTGTTTTTGCTTGAAGCCAGTGCTGTGCTCCGGCGCAACCGCATCTGCTGCTTGGTTAGCAAAGACTGAGGTAGATAAGATTAGTGGGGAAGTAAGAAAAAGACCCGTGGTCACGAGTCGGTTGAACGTCCAATGCATGATGACTCTCCATGTTGCCAGTTTTGTGCTTTGAGCTTGGCAGTTATGGAGAGTCACGTCGAGTCAGCAATCTTAGAAATGTCGATTGTGCTACGCTTTTAAATCAGTACTTTATCCGATAAAAGTATTGATAGTTTGGTATAGAATACTGCCGCCCACTAGAGTAAATACCACGCCGCATAGACCGTCGATGTAGATACCCGCTTGTTGCAATTTACGCTGTAAGCGCTGTGTCGACAGCATCCATGCAAGGCTAGAGAACCAGAATAGCGACAAGCCAAACAGGATGACCAGTGCAATACCTTTGCCAGTAATCGACATACCTGCTGGGACTAAACTCGACATCAAACTGACAAAGAACACCAGGGCTTTTGGGTTAAGAATGTTGGTCGCAAACCCTTTAGCAAACGCTTGACGCTTATTGCTGATCACTAGGTTATTTTGCTTCTTAGGTTGATCCGTCTGTGGTTTTTGGATCATCGAGATCACGGCACGCAATGCGCCAATTCCCAAGTAGAGCAGGTAACTACCACCGAGCAGTTGTACCACGGAATACAGCACTGGGTGCTGGTGGACGACAAAACTCACACCTGTCAGGCTGAACAAAGAGTGCAGCAAAATACCGACGGACAATCCCAACGCAATGTACAAGCCAGTTTGACGACCATGACGCGTCGCATTTTGTACGACCAGCGCAAAGTCCGGACCTGGACTCATTAGGGCAATAAAGTGAATGCTGGCGAGTGTCAGCAATATGGTGGATTCATTCATAACACATCTCAAATTTAACCAATGCGGCTATTGTCGTGGTAAGTCACCTGTGGCGCTTGTAAAAAACTGACAGCTTTCTCGGTAAATGAAATTAACGAGTCACTTGAGAAGGGGAAACGCCGTAGGTCTGCTTAAACGCTTTGCTGAAATGCGCTTGATCGTAGAAACCGATTTGATGGGCGACGTCGGTACTACATTGACCAGCTTGCAGTAACTTCATGCCTTGTTCGAGGCGCAGGCGTGCGAACCATGCATAAGGCGTCATGCCAGTTTGCGCTTTAAAGTGGCGCTGGAACTGAGTTGGGCTCAGTTGGCACAGTTCTGATAGCGAATCCAAACGCACCGCTTGGTCGAGGTTCGCCATTAGATAATCTTTTAACGTTCCAAGTGATTGATTTCCTAACGGCACCACTTTTTGTCGCTCAAGCGATCCGTAGCGATCAAAAAGCTGGTTAAATCCTTCAAAAGGAAGGCAATCTTTGGTGAGTTGGCTGAGGTTTTCACGACGAAGTAGTCCGTGTAAGTTACTAAGTTGTGAAAATATCTGGGGATCCGAGATGATCAGCTCGTTGAAGTGTATTATTTGACCGTTTTGCTTAAGATCAGCCAGATCGCTCAATAGGTGAGGTTCGATCGCAAACACATTTACTTCGTAGCCACTCTCGAGCTTAGATTGCCCGTCGTGCAGCTCATCCGGCGGCATAATCACAATTTGCCCGTGACCAACTTGGTGGCTGTTACCTTGGTATTGGAACTTCTGCGCACCATGCGTGATCAGGCCGAGATGAAAATCCAGATGGTAATGCCTTTGAAAAGCAAATTTCTGGTATTTCGCCTCTATTAGACTCAAGTTGTCATGGCCGGTTGCGTAGTACTGAATATGTTCCATTAAATAAAAAAGCTTGGTCACATTATGACCAAGCTTATCTGGCAATTTCTAACTTGTCTTGTAAAAAACGATCACTGTGGCTGAACGATTCGGCGTGAGCGACGGTTATTACGTAATCCATCAAAGCTAAACACGACTAGTGCTCCCCAAATAAAGACGAAAGTGATCGCTTTATCCATGGTAAAGGGTTCGCCATACATCAATACTGCAAGTAAAAACATTAAGCTTGGGCCTATATATTGGAAAAAGCCCAAAGTCGATAATTTGAGTCTTGTTGCTGCACCCGTAAAGCACAGCAGTGGCAGGGTTGTTATAACCCCAGCCGCGATCAACAAACTATTTAACGTAAGTGGATTCGTAAGCATATTTGAGGTTGGTGTATCGGCAATAAAAAGCAAATAAACAGCGGCCACTGGCAGTAGAAGTAATGTCTCGATAAACAAGCCAGTTTTTGCATCGACACTGACTTTCTTTCTTAATAAGCCATAAAAGCCGAAGCTCATTGCTAACGCCATCGCAACAACAGGTACGGAGCCAAATACAATCAGTTGAACGAGTACGCCACAACCTGCCAATACAACCGCGAACCACTGTAATTTACGCAGTCTCTCTCCCAAAAATACCATCCCGAGTAAGACGTTGATCAGTGGGTTAATGTAATAACCTAAGCTGGCGTCGAGCATATGATTCGAGTTTACCGCCCAAATGAAAATCAACCAATTGCCGCCAATTAACATGGAACTTGCGATCAGGTAAGCGATTTTCGTTTTGTCTTTCGCGATGTGGTAAGCCGAGCGCCAGTGACGGCCAAAATGGAGGAGTGCAGCAAGCAAAAAGAAAGACCATATCACTCGGTGGCTGAGAATTTCCAAAGGAGATACTTGTGCGATGGACTTAAAGTACATCGGCGCAATGCCCCACATGGTATACGCGCCAATCGCTAGCAAGATGCCTTGCCGCGCGCGTTGTTGTTCGTCTTCTGGTGTCATGAAGTGTCACCTAATTGTGTGTTTTATAGAGCAGAAAATCAGTATACGAGTCGTGATGCGAAACACCTAACAATTTGCGGTTTTATTCACCATGAAACCCCATTACAATGTGCCCTCACTTTGTGTGCCAGTGGTATGCATAAGCACCTCTTTTTTAAGACCCAATCTGAGACTTTTCATGACCTCGACCTTGTTAGCCGAACAATCTGATTCGCCTGTAACGCCTCAACGTGTGTTGGAGGATGTGTTTGGTTACCAAGAGTTCCGTGATGGTCAGCAATTAGTGATTGACGCCGCGATAGAAGGTCGCGACAGCTTAGTTATCCTGCCTACTGGTGGCGGTAAGTCGCTGTGTTATCAAATTCCTGCTTTGGTTCGCTCTGGTATTACTTTGGTGATTTCTCCGCTTATCTCGCTGATGAAAGACCAAGTGGACCAGCTTAAAGCCAACGGTGTAGCGGCTGAGTGCATTAACTCGACCATGCCTCGCGAAGAGCTGCTCAGCGTGTATAACCGCATGCACACTGGTCATCTTAAGTTGGTGTACGTCTCGCCAGAACGCGTATTGATGCGTGATTTCATTGAGCGCTTGGAAAACCTGCCGTTATCGATGATTGCTGTCGATGAAGCGCACTGTATTTCCCAGTGGGGACACGATTTTCGTCCAGAATACGCCGCGCTTGGTCAACTCAAGCAGCAGTTTTCCCATGTGCCATTTATGGCGCTGACGGCGACGGCGGATGACGCAACGCGTCGAGATATTCTTGAGCGTCTGCAACTGAATAATCCAGAGGTTTATCTAGGCAGCTTCGACCGTCCCAACATTCGCTACAACTTAGTTGAGAAGCACAAGCCGGTTTCGCAAATCGTTCGTTATCTTGAAACCCAAAAAGGTAATTGCGGCATCATCTATTGTGGTAGCCGTAAGAAAGTTGAGATGGTGACCGAGAAGCTGTGCAACAACCACATTCGTGCTGCTGGTTATCACGCAGGTATGGATGCTGATGAGCGTGCTTACGTTCAAGAAGCTTTCCAACGTGATGACATCCAAATTGTAGTGGCGACCGTGGCATTCGGTATGGGCATCAACAAACCAAACGTGCGTTTTGTGGTTCACTTTGATATCCCGCGCAATATCGAGTCCTACTATCAGGAAACCGGTCGTGCAGGGCGTGATGGTTTACCTGCGGAAGCGATGATGTTGTATGACCCGGCGGACATCAGTTGGCTGCGTCGTATGTTGGATGAAAAAGACGATGGTCCACAGAAGCAGGTGGAAACCCACAAACTGAATGCGATGAGTGCCTTTGCTGAGGCGCAAACCTGTCGTCGTCAGGTGCTACTGAATTACTTTGGTGAGTATCGTGAGAAGCCATGTGGCAACTGCGATATTTGCTTAGATCCACCGAAACACTTTGATGCCACGGAAGAAGCGCGTAAGGCGTTATCTTGTGTGTACCGAGTGAATCAGAGCTTTGGTATGGGTTACGTGGTAGAAGTGCTACGTGGCATGCAAAACATTCGTGTACGTGAAAACGGGCACGATAAGATTTCTACCTACGCGATAGGTCGCGACCACAGTCATGACTATTGGGTGAGTATCTTCCGTCAGTTAATTCACAAGGGTCTGCTGTTCCAAAACATCACTCGTAACTCAACGCTGCAACTTACCGAAGAGGCGCGTCCGCTGTTGCGTGGCGATGTGACTCTGGAGTTAGCGGTTCCACGTTTAGACACTGCAGCACGTGCGGCGAAATCAGATAAACTGACCAGCAAGAACTACGACAAAAAGCTGTTTGCTAAGTTACGTAAGCTGCGTAAGTCGATTGCTGATGAAGATGGTTTTCCACCATACGTGGTTTTCAGTGACGCGACTTTGATTGATATGGCGGAAATTCTGCCAACGTCTTACGGCGAAATGCTGGCAGTCAGCGGTGTTGGTCAACGCAAACTGGAGAAGTACGCCGACCCATTCCTTGATTTGATTCAAGAACACATTACTCACCATGGATAAGGAACCAAGATGCAAAAGGAATTTGGCTTAGCGGACTACATGGCACAAGAAGGGCGCTTAATCATTACCGCGCCGAGCTTTGACCTTGATAGCTTTCCTGCTTTAGGTGAGCGTTTAGTTGTCTTGCTTTCTGCTACTGTGGTGGAAAAGCAGTGGGATGCGGACATTCACTCTTGGCTGATCGACTTTGAAGGTTGCCGACTGTTTATGAAAGCAGAGCATTACAGCGAAGCGATTTGGTTTGAAGCGTTAGCGATTGAAGAGAGCAGGGAAGAGTTGGATTATCTTGCAGGATTGTTCCAGCGCGGCTTCTAAAAATAGAATTTTTCTTAAAAGGGTGTTTCACATGAAACACCCTTTTTTATGCTTAAACGTTTGCGTAAAACAGACGACTTGCGGCGAAAAGTGGTTAATGTATAATCGCCCACCGCTTCGCTCAGAATGAGCCAAGCCAGTTTATTTTTCATTTTACATTGTTGGTAAGAGCCACTTTATTCAGTGACTCGATTTGGGTTCCCTCACCCCCAAACCAAACTAAAAAGGTATCGCATGAGTAACTTTACCCCTGCGCAGCAGCGCAACGCCCTTATCTATCTGGTTCTATTCCACCTAGTCATTATTGCATCTAGCAATTACCTAGTTCAGCTACCGTTTACTATTTTCGGTTTCCATACCACTTGGGGCGCATTCACTTTCCCATTTATATTCCTAGCGACTGACTTAACTGTGCGTATTTTCGGTGCTCAGTTGGCGCGTAAGATCATCTTCTTAGTGATGTTGCCTGCTTTGGCAGTGTCTTACTTCTTATCGGTGGTGTTCTTCGAAGGTCAATTCCAAGGTTTTGGTCACCTGGGAGAATTTAACTTATTCGTCGCTCGTATCGCGATTGCTAGTTTCATGGCGTACTTACTTGGTCAGATCATGGATGTGCACGTGTTCAACCGCTTACGTCAAATGAAGCAATGGTGGGTGGCACCAACGTGTTCAACGCTTTTCGGTAATGCACTTGATACTATCGCTTTCTTCGCCATTGCGTTCTACCAAAGCCCAGATCCATTTATGGCGGAGCATTGGACGGAAATCGCGCTGGTGGATTACGGCTTCAAACTGATTATCAGTCTTGGTTTGTTTGTTCCTATGTACGGCGTATTACTGAATTACCTAATTAAGAAGCTGACTGAGGTGAACCCTGACTTTAAGGTGACGACAAGCGTTCAGTCTTAATATCAGTGGGAACCCCGAAAGCCGCTTGCTTAAATCAAGCGGCTTTTTTGTACCTGCTTACTGGGATTTAGAGGGTTTTGTACAGCGTGGGGAGCAATTAGATCATGGGTGTCCAAAAGCTCCCTGAGCTGTACGAAGGTAAAAATGAGCAGTAAAAAAGGTCCCGAGTGAGACCTTTTAATCGAAGGTACGGCACGTAGAGGAAGCTCGCTGGTGAAATGGCTAACAGAGCATCTTCTCAATCAAAATGGCTTTTTGCGCATCGAAGGCGCCAAGTTGCAGGCCGTTATCCCAGCTGATGCTTTGATTGAACATCGCCAACATCAAACCGACACTGCGTTGATTGGCGTCCTGCCAGCAATCAGACTCGCTGTACTCTCCATCATTTATCGCGTTGCCATTAACGAGAATGGGCTCGAAACGCCATTTTTCTCCGACACGGTAGTAGCCTTTGCTGGTTAAGGTCTGGTTGGATTGAATCGTTAGGTTGTGCTCGATGCCCGGCTCACCTGTTAATTCAAATACAAATCTTAGCTGGTGGTCGCCACATTGCAGCTCAACGATCAGTTGGCCGTTTTTCTCAGTCAGTGTCGATTGATAATAGTCTCCAAAGCAGTGCAGCAACCAAGATATAGGGTGACTGGCAGTTTCAAGAAACCACTCTTTGAGCGTGAAGGTGCCCGGTAGGTTAACTTGGGTGACTAGATTGACCACACAAGGTTGGGTTTGCGAAGTGAGCCACTTCTCTATCGTCTTGGCGGTATTAAGCTGAGCAAAGGCGTAATTAACCAATAGGTTGGCGTTCGGTTGCTGCCAGTGAGTTATGTCAGAATTCAATCCCACCAATGGCTTTTCACAGATAAGCTTGGTTGAACCTAACGTCTTTATGATCTCTGCATGAGTATGCGCAGGTGTCGCGATGGTCACGACATCAAGTAGTTTGAGTGCGCTGATGTTCGTTTCTGCCTTTGGGATTGCTTCTTCACTGCACGCTTGCTGAAGCGGTTCTATTTGGTTGGCGCATAACGTTGTGACCGATACACCATTGTTTCGATAGTGGGGAATGTGCGTGCGTCCCCAGTTGATTCCTATGATGCCGGCTTGCTGGATTTGCTCTGGCTTGTTGAAACGTTCACTCAATGGCGGCAAGGCAATTCGTTCATCGGTTAGACGTTGGTCATGGTGATAGTCATTGCTTGGCAGCACTTGCCATGGTTTGTTGTAATGCTGTTTGAGTGCACAAACGAGTTCGTAGAAATTCCACTTATCTTTTAAGTTGCTATCAAGGTGATATAAACCGGCTTCGTTCCGCTCAATAAGCTGCAAAAAGGCGAGTGCAGTATCGTCCATATGAGAAGTCGCGGGATACCAAACTGTGCTAGCGGTAATAACGCCGTTCTCTTCATATTGGCGGTCGAGATGCGCCAACATGTTATTGCCTTCTGCTTGGTGATGGAGCTGCCAACCAATTCGAGCAATCATCGCATCTGGATTTGCTTGCCAGATTGCATCTTCACAACGAACTTTGTATTTGCCGTAATCATCTTGGGTGTTTCTTTCTTCAAAGATGCCATAAGGCCCGTTTTTTGTGGCATCAAATACCATTGCTGTGCTGACAAAGAGGTAAGGAATGTTGCGCTGTTTGCAGTGTTCACCAAGCCACGCTGCCCACTCTTCACTTCCCATCGCCATATGGCACACCGCATTGATGTGGTGTTGCTGCCAAAATTGTTCACTTTGCTCTGGATCATCTGGTGAGATTTGGTGGTGATTCCACTCCAATATGTTCCAGCCGCGTAGGTGAAACTGATGAGCGACTTTTGGGGCGAGGGTACCAGTTAAGCCAGTCATTAAAACGGTTTTCATGATGGTGCATCTTGGTTGGCTAAATTGTGTTTATCAATAAAGCATGGCTGTTTTTCGATGTAGAGCGGAGAAGCTGAGATTTTTGCTGGGCAGCACGTTTTGTAGGGGAAGTAGAAGCAGAAAAGCCCAAGCGAACGCCTGGGCTTTAGTATTGTAAGGCAGTGATATTCGCTTATTTTGCTACGATATTTAATGGCCAGCCGATGTCTGTCTGACGGTTGGATTCAATTTCCAGCTCAGCCGCAGTCAGTGGGTTTTTCTCTAGCCATTGCGCATCAATGTGTAACGTTAGATTGTCGCCTTCAACCGTTAGAGTCACATTTGGCTCTAGATCAGGATTGCGACGATGGCTGAGTAGAACCGCAAGACGCAACAGTCTTAATACTCGTTTGGCACTTGAGCCTGATAATGCATGCTGCTCAGGTAAAGAAGTGAGCTGTTCGCGATAGCGACGAGCCACTTCACCAATAAAGAACTTCTGCGCGCGCGTGTAACCAGGCAGATCCAAATTCTGTAGCAAGTAAGCACTATGCTCTCCGCCTTTTTTGAAATCGATAGTTAAGCCAATTTCATGCAGTTTTGCGGCGGTCTCGAGTAATATCTTGCCCTGAGGCTCTGTAATCCACTCATCGCCTCCAGCTTGCTGTAAAAGCGTGTGTGCCAGAGTAGCGACTTGTTCGCCGTATTGGTGATCGAGCTGATAGCGATTTTGTACGCTAGCGATAGTGCGGGCACGAATGTCTTCTTGACGAAGCTCTTCAACCATCTCATACACTAAGCCTTCGCGTAGTGCGCCGCCAGCGAGTGTCATAGCATCGATTTCAAGCAATTCAAAAACGGCAATCAAAATAGAGAGGCCACTAGGGAACACTAATGCACGCTCAAGTGTTAAGCCTTCAATATCGAGTTCTTCTAAATGGTCGGCCAACATGGCTTGCTTCTGTAGACGTTTGAGTTTGGAGTGAGTGATTACTTCGTCCATGCCTTGCGCCAGCATTATCTCTTGCAATGCCTGAACAGTGCCTGATGCACCAACACACACATCCCAACCAATTTCTGTATAACGTTCTAAAATCGGCTGGATGGTCTGTTTCGCCCCTTCAATTGCCGCGTCAAAGTTACGAGCATTCAATTGACGATCTTTAAAGAAGTTTTCAAGCCAAGTCACGCAGCCCATTTTTAAGCTGGTCAGTGCTTTGGCTTCGAAACCTTCACCGATAATCAGTTCGGTACTTGCTCCACCGATATCGACTACAAGGCGACGACCACTACCGCCAGAGGTGTGAGCGACACCTTTATAGATAGTGGCTGCTTCTTCTTCACCAGTAATCACTTCGATAGGCTGGCCTAGAATTTGGTTAGCCTTTTCTAAAAACACATCTACATTGGTCGCGGTACGTAATGTTGCAGTACCGACGATGCGAATGTTTTGTTTAGGAATGTCCTGCAAGCGTTCCGCAAATAGACTTAAGCAGTCCCATCCTCGCTGCATAGCTTCCATACTAAGAGAATTATGTTCATCTAAGCCCGCTGCTAGACGAACTTTGCGCTTAATTTTAGCCATTGTTTGAACGCTGCCATCGATGTGACGCACAACGAGCATGTGAAAACTGTTCGACCCGAGGTCGATGGCGGCATATAGCGGTGATGATCCTGCTTGACTCATAAAACGAACTCAGTTTCCTATTACGATTGTTTTGGTGCCGATTGACGCGGTTGGCGTGGACGACGTCCCTGCGGCTTACGGTTACCAGAACCAGAGCGGGTACCGCCAGTATTCGTGCGGCGCTGTTGGTTGCGTGGTGCACGCATACGAATCGGAGCCGGTAGATCTTGAATCAGTGCCGACGAATCGTACTCTGAAACTGGGATTGTATGCTCAATGTATTCTTCGATTGCTGGTAGGTTAACCGCGTACTCTTCACAAGCAAAACTGATCGAATGACCGCTCGCACCAGCGCGACCAGTACGGCCAATACGGTGAACATAATCTTCACAGTCGTCAGGAAGGTCGTAGTTGAAAACGTGCGTTACCTGAGGAATATGCAAACCACGCGCTGCAACGTCAGTTGCAACTAGGATGTCGACATCACCTTTGGTGAATTGCTCAAGAATCTTCTCACGCTTCTTCTGCGGTACATCGCCAGTAAGAAGGCCTACACGGTGTCCATCGGCAGCCAAATGACCCCAAACCGATTCACACTTATGCTTGGTATTGGCAAAAATGATAGCGCGATCTGGCCACTCTTCTTCAATTAGTGTTTGAAGCAGCGCCATTTTGTCTTCATTCGAAGGATAGAAAAGCTCTTCCTGGATACGGTGGCCAGTTTTTTGTTCTGGTTCGACAACGACATGCTCAGGAGTATTCATGTGTTCGAATGCCAGTTCTTGAACGCGGTAAGACAGCGTTGCTGAGAACAGCATGTTCAAACGCTCTTTTGGCTCAGGCATACGACGGAACAAGAAGCGAATGTCTTTAATAAAGCCAAGATCGAACATGCGGTCGGCTTCGTCCAGAACAACAGCTTGAATGTTGTTGAGGTTAAATACGCGCTGTTTGTAGAAGTCGATGATACGGCCTGTTGTTCCGATCAGAATATCTACGCCGTCTTGCAGTTTCGCAAGTTGCTTGTCGTAGCTTTCACCACCGTAAGCTAGAGCGGTTTTTAGACCTGTGCTTTCAGTTAATGATTCTGCATCATTGTAAATTTGAATAGCGAGCTCACGTGTAGGCGCCATAATAATTGCGCGTGGCTGTGTAGGCTTACGACCTTCATGTTCCGGAGTCGTCAGAAGGTGGTTGAACGTAGCAGTAAGAAACGCGAGCGTTTTACCAGTACCCGTTTGGGCCTGGCCTGCGATGTCTTGGCCGGTGAGCAGGACCGGCAACGCCAAGGCTTGGATAGGGGTACAAAATTCGAACCCTTTTTTGTCCAATCCTTCAATAACTTGGGGCTTTAAGCCCAAATCGGCGAACTTTTGCTCTGTGATATGCGTCTTTTTCATGGCTATAGAATATCAGCTAAAGCTTGCAATACGAAAGTAAATACATTCCAATAGGGCATCTAATTACTGGTTATCATCCAACCAGTTTCGAAAAACACATTGGAGTGGAAGATGAGTGATAAGATTTTGCAGCTAACTGATGACGGTTTTGAAAACGATGTAATCAACGCTGCAGGCCCGGTTCTAGTGGATTTTTGGGCAGAATGGTGTGGTCCTTGTAAAATGATCGCTCCTATTTTGGACGAAATCGCAGACGAGTACGAAGGCAAACTCACTATCGGTAAACTAAACATCGACCATAACGCAGGTACACCACCTAAGTTTGGTATTCGCGGCATTCCAACGCTATTACTATTTAAAGATGGTAACGTAGCGGCAACGAAAGTAGGTGCTCTGTCTAAAACTCAACTGAAAGAGTTCCTAGACGCAAACTTATAATCACCAAGTGATTACAGATAAAACCGTGCAAAGTTACAATGCACGGTTTTGTTTTTCTAACTCTGGACTAGAATACTAATTAGTGCTAACTTATCGCGCGTTAATTGAACAAATTTCTCTTCTTGGTCGATCCTGAGACCAAATCCATCTTAACTAGAAAACAGATCTTATTTTGACTAAACAAGAATCCACCACCATGAACCTTACCGAACTGAAGAACAGACCTGTGTCTGACCTTGTAAAACTGGGCGAAAGCTTAGGATTAGAGAACCTAGCTCGCTTAAGAAAACAAGACATCATCTTCGCGATTTTAAAAGCGCACGCGAAAGGCGGCGAAGACATCTTTGGCGATGGGGTTCTGGAAATTCTGCAAGACGGCTTTGGTTTCCTACGCAGTGCAGATAGTTCATACCTTGCGGGTCCGGACGATATCTACGTATCACCAAGTCAGATTCGTCGCTTTAACCTACGTACTGGTGACTCTATCGCTGGTAAAATTCGTCCACCAAAAGACGGTGAACGTTACTTTGCCCTTCTAAAAGTCAATACCGTTAACGACGATAAACCAGACAACGCCCGTAACAAGATCCTATTTGAAAACCTTACTCCTCTGCATGCGAATGAGCGCATGGTTATGGAGCGTGGTAACGGTTCAACAGAAGACATTACAGCACGTGTTTTAGACTTGGCATCCCCAATCGGTAAAGGTCAACGTGGTCTGATTGTTGCTCCGCCTAAAGCGGGTAAAACAATGCTTCTGCAAAACATCGCGCAAAGCATCGCGTACAACCACCCAGAGTGTGAGTTGATGGTTCTTCTTATCGACGAACGTCCAGAAGAAGTAACTGAGATGCAGCGCCTAGTTAAAGGTGAAGTGGTTGCGTCGACTTTCGATGAGCCAGCATCTCGTCACGTACAAGTAGCGGAAATGGTGATCGAGAAGGCAAAACGTCTTGTTGAACATAAGAAAGACGTAGTTATCTTGCTTGACTCTATCACTCGTCTAGCTCGTGCTTACAACACCGTAGTGCCTTCATCAGGTAAAGTACTAACTGGTGGTGTGGATGCAAACGCATTACATCGTCCTAAGCGTTTCTTCGGTGCTGCACGTAACGTAGAAGAAGGCGGCAGCCTAACTATCATCGCAACGGCACTAGTAGATACTGGTTCTAAAATGGATGAAGTTATCTACGAAGAGTTCAAGGGTACAGGTAACATGGAACTGCACTTGAACCGTAAGATTGCTGAGAAGCGTGTATTCCCTGCGATTGACTTCAACCGCTCAGGTACACGTCGTGAAGAACTACTGACGAAGACTGACGAACTACAGAAGATGTGGATTCTGCGTAAGATCGTTCACCCAATGGGCGAAATCGACGCAATGGAATTCCTAATCGATAAGCTAGCGATGACGAAGACCAACGATGAGTTCTTCGATGCGATGCGTCGTCAATAGTCTCAAATAGTCATTCTGCGAAAAGCCACCGTATATCGGTGGCTTTTTTATTGCTTTCTCCCGATAGAAGTATCAGAATGAAGGAAATGTTATCGGGAGGTTAACATGCAACAAGGAATGTTGTCGTCATTACTCCTGAGCTTGTCACTTATCACTCTACCTGCGACATTATCTGCCAAGGAAATGCATGAGTCTGTAGTAGAACAGTGGCTTCAGGATACTCAAATACAGACTAAAGTCTCTGAACTGCTTGATTACGCTGTCAGAGATGAAGTCGACTCGCTTAAATTTTCCCTTGATAGACTTGCTTTGCCTCAACAAGAGGTGGTGCGCTTTCAATTATTGGAAAAGCTTGAAAAGCAAGATGTGATTCTCACGCCTCGAATGGCTCTGTTTGTTGAGTCCCAGATCCGTATGACCCCGACTTATCAAGTGTTAGAGCGAGGTGATGGGTATGAATTTAGTGTACCCGCTTTTAACTTTCCCGTTATTGCGAGTCGCTTGATTAAGCGTTGGAAACAAGACCAAAGTACCTTGGACTTTGTCTTACAAGCTGAACGAAGAGAGCTTAACTTAAAGCAATGGCTTACAGGGCCATCTCAACAAGCTCAAGCACGTGAAGCGCTTTTGATTCGAGAGTTAGACAGCTTATCACCCAATGCGCTTGCTGCATTAACGGCCCAGTTAACCAAAGCAAATGTGACCAGTTGGTTACCATCGACGGCCGTGATAGTCAGGTTGGCACAAGTTAGTCAGGATGAGGAAGTGTACAACTTACTCTGGCGGATGAAAGCTGATTACAACAGCCAGTCCGAACTTGAGCGTTTAGCTGCGGTTGGAGACGTTTTTTCCATTCAGCAATTGATGAATGCCACAGTTAACCCATCACTCAAGCCAGAAGCTATTAGTCTACTTACAAAATCTAACCCTCTATCTCCGCAAGTAAAGCAGTTTCTAGTTAGAAAAATGGCGTTATCAGAAGAAGCAACCATGGTTGCTCGAGAGCTTGCTCAACAAGGGCATCAAACCTGGTTGGAAGAGTTAGTATCTTCGAACCATCAGATAAAGACTCGGCAGATTGAACAAGTATTAAAGTAATCTGGCTCACATACCCACACAAAATAGGAGGATCTTAGCGTCCTCCTATTTGTTATACTGCGGACAGTTTAATCAGCCAGCATGAAGGCCTATGAGTTTTAAGGATTTACGCGAATTTATCGACCACCTAGAACAGAAAGGTCGACTTAAACGCATCACTCACCCTGTCGATCCCGCTTATGAAATGACAGAAATTAGCGACCGCACCTTGCGTGCTGGTGGACCTGCGCTGTTGTTTGAGAACCCAATCGGCTACGACGTACCTGTTTTGACTAACCTGTTTGGTACACCAGAGCGTGTCGCAATCGGTATGGGACGTGAAGATGTTAAAGAATTAAGAGAAGTCGGTAAGCTGCTGGCTTATTTAAAAGAACCTGAGCCACCAAAAGGCTTCAAAGACGCTTTAGAAAAACTGCCTGTGTTCAAACAAGTATTGAACATGCCGGCTAAGCGTTTACGTAAAGCACCATGCCAAGACATTGTTTGGCAAGGTGATGAAGTCGACTTGGATAAAATTCCGGTAATGAGCTGCTGGGCAGAAGATGTAGCGCCGCTGCTTACTTGGGGCTTAACCGTAACCAAAGGTCCAAATAAGAAACGTCAGAACCTAGGCATTTACCGTCAGCAGAAAATTGCCAAGAACAAAATCATCATGCGTTGGTTAGCCCATCGTGGTGGTGCGCTTGATCTGCGCGATTGGATGGAAACCAACCCAGGTAAACCTTTCCCAGTTTCGGTCGCGTTTGGTGCAGACCCAGCAACCATTCTTGGTGCAGTAACACCAGTGCCAGATACGCTATCGGAATACGCATTTGCAGGTTTGCTACGTGGAAGCAAAACGGAAGTCGTGAAGTCAGTCAGCAACGATTTGGAAGTGCCAGCGAGCGCGGAAATCGTGATGGAAGGCTATATCGACCCGAACGAGTTTGCTGATGAAGGTCCTTACGGTGACCACACTGGCTACTATAACGAAAAAGAAAAGCACCACGTCTTTACTATTACGCACATTACTATGCATAAAGACCCTATTTATCACAGCACCTACACAGGTCGTCCGCCAGATGAACCAGCTGTATTGGGTGTGGCATTAAACGAAGTGTTTGTGCCTATTCTGCAAAAGCAATTCCCAGAGATTGAAGACTTCTATCTTCCGCCAGAAGGTTGTTCGTACCGAATGGCCGTCGTCACCATGAAGAAGCAGTACCCAGGACATGCCAAGCGCGTAATGATGGGCGTGTGGTCTTTCTTACGTCAATTCATGTATACCAAGTTTGTTATTGTGTGCGATGAATCGGTAAACGCACGAGATTGGAATGATGTCGTGAAAGCCATGTCAGAGCATATGGATCCTGTACGTGATACCTTGATGATAGATAACACGCCAATCGACTCGCTCGACTTTGCTTCACCAGTGGTTGGGCTTGGCTCCAAAATGGGCTTGGATGCGACCATTAAATGGGATGCCGAGCTGGCGACGCGAACCGAGGTCACTGAGCGAGACAGCAAAACGATTACCGAAGCAGAACTAAATGAGTTGAAACAGCAACGCCCTGAGATTGTTGACGTCTATCTTCCAGTTACAGCAAACAACCAATTTGCTGTCGTGACTATGAAGAAAGACCAAGCTGGTCAATCCCAAGAATTGATGGAACATCTATGGGGCTTCTTTGCTCAGTACACGGATAACAAATTCATCATTTTGTGCGACGATGACGTTAATGCACGAGATTGGAATGACATCATTTGGGCGGTGACAACTCGAATGGACCCAGATAGAGACACGATTCAAGTGCTTGGTAAGACTGAGAGTTCATCCAAATTAGGACTGGATGCGACCAACAAGTTCGAATCTGAAGTCACGCGCGAGTGGGGTACGCCTATCAAAAAAGATCCTAAACTTGTGGCTAAAGTCGATGAGATTTGGGACCAGTTAGGTATTCTATGAGTCATCAAGTCCACCTTCTACCAATGGACGTTAGGTTCCAAGTAAAAGAAGGGGAGACGGTGTTGGAAGCTGCGCTCAACAACAATATTCGCTTCCCACACCGTTGCCAAGTTGGCGCTTGCGCCATGTGCATGTGTAAAAAGCTAACGGGCGAGGTGAGTTACCACCTCGAACCGATGCTAACCGAAAAAGAGCAACAGCAAGGTTGGATATTCCCTTGCCAAGCCTATACAGAAAGTAATTTAGTGCTTACTTTTGATGAGTAAGCGAGAGGAACACCATGACCATCCAATGTAAAGTAAAGTCTATTCAGCCGTTAGCTTGTAATACTTACCAAATCCTTCTTCATCCAGAATCACCAGTGCCTTTTAAAGCGGGTCAGTACCTAATGGTGGTGATGGGTGAAAAAGACAAACGTCCTTTCTCTATCGCAAGCAGCCCTTGTCGTCATGAAGGTGAACTTGAACTGCACATCGGTGCGGCGGAACACAACGCTTATGCACAAGAAGTTGTCGAAGCAATGCAAGCGGCGCTTGAAACTGATGGTCAGATTGAAATTGATGCGCCACATGGCGATGCTTGGGTTCAAGAAGAAAGCGAACGCCCATTATTATTAATTGCTGGTGGTACAGGCTTCAGTTACGTTCGCTCGATTCTGGATCACTGCGTAGCGCAGAATAAAACCAATCCTATCTATTTATATTGGGGGGCGCGCGATAACTGCCAGCTTTATGCTAAAGACGAACTGGTCGAGATTGCCGACAAGTTTGCCAATGTTCACTTTGTGCCAGTAGTAGAAGAAGCTCCTGCAGACTGGCAAGGTAAAGTTGGTAACGTGCTACAAGCTGTAGCTGAAGATTTCGAAAGCTTAGAAAACTACGATATCTATATTGCAGGTCGTTTTGAAATGGCTGGCGCAGCACGTGAACAGTTCACTCAGAACAAGAAAGCGAAGAGCGAACGTATGTTCGCAGACGCGTACGCATTCATTTAAATACGGCTTTTAAGGCAGAAAAAGAGGGTTTTTTACCCTCTTTTTTGCTTTTTTGATGAAATAGTCATCGAACAGTCATTTTTTTCCATTTTTTTTCAAAAAAGGGTTGCGAACGGATCTGAGTTCCCTATAATGCGCATCCACCGACACGGCAGACTCGATAAGGCTTCAGCAGGGTCGGAGAGGTGAAAGCTTCTACGAAAAATAAATTGAAAAAGTGTTTGACACTGTCAATTAAATCGCTAGAATGCACCTCCGCTTTGAGAGAAAAACTTCTCGTAAAGCAAGCTCTTTAACAATATAGACCTATCAATCTGTGTGGGCACTCGTTGATGATAATCCAATTAAAAGCTTCGGCTTCAAATTAGGTTTCAATGAAACGAAGTGACCATTGAATCTTCGGATTCAGCACAGTCAATTCAAACATTACTTTATGTAATGTTCAGTATTCATTGAGCCGAACAAAATCTTAAATTGAAGAGTTTGATCATGGCTCAGATTGAACGCT
>NZ_JAWOTE010000034.1:0-35931 GCF_033338695.1 Vibrio sp. Vb1166
ATACATTCATTAGAAATGATAGCTCGAGGGGAATCGGTGGGAGATATTGCACATGCTTTAGGTTATTCGACGCCCAGTAACTTTATTGCGATGTTTCGTCGGGTCTATGGCGATTCACCCACGCGTTACTTTTCGAGTCGTGGCATATAGTTGCCAGAGCTTACCTAAATTAGGTTCGTTTTTATGTACTGAGGCTTTACATACATTTACTCACCCAACATAAGCAAGTGCTTCTAGCTTCTTTCTACCCCAAATGAGCTGAAATCAATTTCGAAGTGGATGATAGATTCGTCGCGAACGCTACCATCTTGGTCGTAGAGTATTGGTTACCGAAACCATTAACTCATGTTAGTGAAAGGAAATTCCTGAACCCTATAGTGCTTCTTTCACCAATCTTCTGTTTGGGCCATTATCTCTAACATCCAGACGCGAAATAGCATAAGATACACGGCCTTTACTAGCACTGAGCCACTCATCGTAATGACAGATAAAACACAGCAAGCGACATTTGCCGATCTTGGCCTGATTCCAACATTAGTCGAGCGACTAGAAGCGTTGGAATACAGCCAACCGACGCCTATTCAATCCCGTGCTATTCCTGATATCCTTGAAGGGAAAGATATTATTGGTGGTGCCAATACGGGTTCTGGTAAAACCGCTGCTTTTTCGCTGCCAATCTTGCAAAAAATTGTTCAGCAAGACGGATCAAACAATCGCCGTGGTAACTTCGTTTCTCACCTGATTTTAGTTCCAACTCGTGAGTTGGCATCACAGGTGGCATACAACGTCAAATCTTACTCGTACCATCTTAGAGATAAGATCAAAACGGTTGCCGTATTTGGTGGTGTATCGGTGAACCCACAAATGCTAGCGCTTCGCGGTGGCTGTGACATTATCGTAGCTACGCCGGGTCGATTACTTGATCTGGTATCCAGTAACGCGATTAAGTTGAGCCAAGTAGAAACGCTCGTTCTTGACGAAGCTGACCGTATGTTGAGCCTCGGATTTACCGAAGAACTGAATAAGATTCTTGCGTTACTCCCAGAGAAGAAACAGACGCTGTTATTTTCTGCTACTTTCCCTGATAAAGTCACGACGCTGGCTCAGCAGTTGCTCCGCGACCCTGTTGAAGTTCAGTTGCAGAGCGCAGAAGCCAGCACTTTGGTGCAGCGCGTGTTTAGTGTAAATAAAGGTGAGAAGACGGCGGTACTCGCGCACTTAATCAAACAGCACCAGTGGCGACAGACTTTGATTTTTGTGAATGCTAAGAATGCCTGTAACCATTTAGCTCAAAAATTGTCAAAACGCGGTATTACCGCTGAAGTTTTCCATGGTGATAAAGGGCAGGGCGCTCGTACTCGTGTCCTTGACGGTTTTAAGTCTGGCGAGATTCAAGTTCTTATTGCCACCGATATCGCAGCACGCGGCCTTGATATTGAAAAACTTCCAGTGGTGATTAACTTCGATCTTCCGCGTAGCCCTGCTGATTATATGCATCGAATCGGTCGTAGTGGTCGTGCTGGTGAAGTAGGTTTAGGGTTATCTCTTATCGATTACGACGACTACCACCATTTCAAAGTGATAGAAAAGAAAAATAAGTTCCAACTTGAACGCGAGCAGGTAGTCGGTTTTGAAGTGGAAGACGATCAGAGTGAAGCCTACTTTTTACCAATGAAGCCGCGAGCGAAGCCAGCAGGTACGGGTAAAAAGAAGAAAAAGCGTAATCAATAGAAAACGTAAACTACATGTGAGTTTACTTACGGGAGTTGCTGGAGAAAGGGAATGCTCACTAGCTTGAGTCTTCGCTTCTAGCCATTCCTTTAAAGAACAATAGAGCCCTGCTGGAGCTACCAGTAGGGCTCTATTGCTTTTCAAGATAGTGTTATTGGCGACGAGCAGGGCGTCCGCGAGGTGAACGCTTTTTAAATGCAGACGCTGCTTTAGCTTGTGACTTAAGAATAGAGTCAACGGTTAGCGGCATTGGCTCTTTAGGTTCAAGGCCATGAGGGAAGGTACGAGCTCTTGGTGGTAAGTTGTATTCTTCTTCGCTCGCGCGTGGCATACGCTTAAAGCGATAAAGGTAAAAGTTTTCTAATTTTTCTCTCGCCCATTCGGTTTTCTTTAAATACTTCACGCTACTTGCAATCGAAGGCTTAGTGTTAAAGCAATTAAAACGCATTGCTGTATCTAGAATGTCCCAGCCGTAAAAATCTACTAACTCTTGCAACATAGTCTCTAGCTTTAACCCGTGCAGTGGATTGTTCTGTTGCAGCTCGATTCTCTCTTCGTCAGTCATCATTTTTAAGGGCCTTACTCATTAAAGGGCGGAGTTTAACAAAGTATACAATGCAGAGATATCTATAGTTACTTTGCGATGGATGCGAGCACAGTGATCTCTACCTTGAAAGTATAAATCGGAATTGGCCGTTCTACTTGGCTCTCTGCTCAAAAATGACTCATAAAAGTTCAAGCGTCTTAGTTCAATGTTAAATTATTGTGTAATAAGTGAGATTTTTGTTGTTCTTTTACTAATGTCTAATATTCCTACCCATAGCAACACATGCTTAATAAGCTCAAAATCAAAATTGGTTCATGCCGCTATCTTAGTATGGCCTAGAAGTTTGATGTGGGTGTTGTCTCGTATTGGTCGAAGGTCTGTCTACCAAGCGAAACTCTAGTTGACGTAGTTCAACGTTGAAACATAAAAGGATGACTCAATGTCTGACAAAAGTAAGACTTTTTACAGGGATGTGCGCAAAAAACCGCATGAATTTGAAAGCCGAGAAGACTTTCTAAATCATGATTTAACCGTCATGAGTTTCCGTCGCTGGGGAATTCATTTGCCCTCACGTGATTACAGTATTGAAATCGAAGACTGGGTACCTGCATTAGCAGCGACCATTGGTAAAGTGGTGATGGTCACTGCCATGGTTTCCGCTTTTGCTGCTCAGTTTGGTTTATCTCCGGAATTCATTGCAGAAAACGTGCGTTACGAATTGCTTATCGCTGGAGCCCTGTTCGTCATTCTGTTTTCTGCCATCCTAAACCCGAATGCAAACTTAGCGGGAACCCATGGCCCAATGATACCGCTGATTCCTATGATCGCAGCTGCAGGAGGGCACCCTCTCGCGCTAGGTTTGATGGTATGTGTTTTTGGTTTAATTCTCGCTTTAACCAAAGGTGGCTCTAAACTCATGACTCTGACTGGTATCGGGGTTCGAGGAGGGTTGTTGATCTACCTTGGTGCCGTTGGGTTGCTCGGGCAAATTAATAAGACGGAAGCGTGGGCTGCAAGTACGGACCAAGGTTACATTTCGTTTGTGGTCATAGGCCTAACCGTTATGGTTTACGCTTACTTAGCCAAGATCAATAAACGTTGGCTCGCTATCCCATTGTGCTCTGCACTCGCGGGTATTGTTGCTTATATGATGGGAGCGGAATTCACTTTTACCACAGAACCGGGCCTGCCTAATTTCAGTCCATTCTACTGGTGGGGGGAAGATACAGGCTGGCAACTAGGCTGGCCAACCCTAGAGCACTTTATTGCCGTGACTCCATTTGCTCTACTGGCAGTCGCTATGTGGTCCCCTGATTATCTCGGCCATCGTGTGTTTCAAGAACTTAACTACCCAAAAGAAGCGAAAGGTGTACTCATGGATGTCGACGACACGATGGTCGGAGCATCTGTTCGTCAGGGGGTTGGTTCACTCTTAGGGGGCGGAAACCTAGCTTCTTCTTGGGGAACGTACATGATTCCTGCCGCAATTGCCAAGCGTCCTATTCCAGGTGGCGCTCTGTTGACGGGTTTCATGTGTATTGCGGCGGCGGTAATTGGCTACCCAATGGATCTAGCAATGTGGGAACCTGTTCTGCGCGTTGCTTTGATTGTGGGTGTATTCTTACCACTCCTTGAAGCGGGTATGCAGATGATCCATAAGCATAAAGATTCACTCAGTGCAGGTATCTGTATTTTTGCCTGTGCATTCGTTAATCCAGTCTTCGGTTGGGCAATCACGATGCTGTTGGATAACCTCGGGCTTATCGGCGACCATGAGCGTGCTAACGAACTATCGCGCAAAGATAAATATCTGATTCCTGGCACTGCGTTTATCGTTTGTGCAGGCTCCCTTGCTATTGTTGGTCAGCTTCCAGGCATTCCAGCTCTTATCGGTTAATCGAATTATGCTCTAAAGGTATAGTGAGAACAGTGAGTAAAGGGACTTGCTTCTTAAAATAGTAGACAAAAACAAAAAGCTACCTAGTACCAGGTAGCTTTTTGCATGTAGGGTTAGGCTACGGAGTTAGGCTATATGAGTGATTCAATGCCGTATTTTGCGCCGTAGTGTTCAACGACAAAATCAATGTCTTTGTCACCACGGCCTGATAAGTTGATCAAAATCGAGCCGGTTTCTCCTTGCTGCGCGAGTTTAATTGCGTAAGCGACAGCGTGTGAGGATTCAATAGCAGGAATTATTCCCTCTTCACGAGACAGCTCAAAGAATGCATCAATCGCTTCGTCATCGGTGATTGAGCTGTAATTGACACGGCCAATGTCTTTTAAGTAACTATGCTGAGGTCCAACCGATGGGTAATCCAAGCCACTTGCTACAGAGTACACTTCCTGAGGTTCACCTTGTGCATCTTTAAGCATGTAAGACTTAAATCCGTGCATGATACCTGGCTCACCGAGTGTGAGTGTTGCAGCATGCTCGCCAACCTTTTGCAAAGAGCGGCCCGCAGGTTCAACGCCGTGAATGGCGACTTGTTCATCCTCTAAGAAAGCAGTAAATAGCCCCATCGCGTTAGAACCACCTCCAACGCATGCGACGAGATTATTGGGTAACTTGCCGGTCATTTCTTTGAATTGAACTCGTGCTTCGTTACCGATAATTGATTGGAAATCTCTCACCATTTTAGGGAATGGGTGAGGGCCAACGACAGAGCCTATCGCATAAAGTTGTGTATCAGGATCTTTCAGATAAGCTTCGAATGCAGAATCTACCGCTTCTTTGAGGGTTTTGCGCCCATGAGTGGCAGGAATGACATTAGCACCAAGGATTCTCATGCGGACGACATTCGGATGTTCTTTGGCGATATCAACTTCACCCATGTAAATATCGCATTTCAAGCCAACCAATGCCGCGGCTGTAGCAAGCGCAACACCGTGTTGCCCTGCGCCAGTTTCAGCAATCAGTTTCTTCTTACCCATCTTTTTAGCGAGAATGGCTTCCCCTAAGCAGTGGTTAATTTTATGTGCGCCTGTATGGTTTAAGTCTTCGCGCTTTAGGTAGATGTCTGCTCCGTATTTTTTAGACAAGTTTTCCGCATGGAAGATTGGGCTAGGTCGTCCAACAAAGTGCTTATACAAGCGAGCGAGTTCCGCTTTAAATTCAGGATCTTTGCTGCATTCCTCATAAGCTGCGTTGATGTCATGCATGATTTGTTCAAGCTCAGGTGGAACAAAGCTACCACCGTATTCACCAAAGTATCCTTCTTCGTTGGGCATAGTGAGATCAAACGAGTTTTTCATTATTTACATCCTAGTTAACGAAAGTATTGATACTTTATACCCAAAATTTGGAAGAGGTTGTGTGATCAGTTGCTTAAATAACAATTGTCGATCTAGTGAACTAGTTAAAAAGTACAGCTTGGGTAGGGGATAATAGTTGGGATGTAGAATCAGGTGGTTTGAATAGGTGCAAAAAAGCCCCGAGAGATCCTAGGCTGTCATAAGAACCTCTCGAGGCAAACAGAGTGCTGGAAATACACTCTGCGATGGTGTCTGGAAACAAAAATTAGATTCGTTTCCTTTGTCAGATATTAGGGTTTTAGAATGAGTCGATGTCAGCGAAATGTCACAAGTTAATTGCGGTATTAAAAGCTTATTTTTTATTTTTGATTAATGGATTAGAAAGTAACCTAAAACAGGCTAACCTACCGCGTGTTCCGCATCTTTTAAGTTGAACATGATCTTTCTTTATTTCGAATCGACGTCTTTAACCAACACGTGCACTTTAGCTCCTAGAGTAAACGTGGTGCTCTGGCTAGAAATTTTTTGTTTGACTGCATCAAATTCGAACTCACCATTTTGGAAAGTTGATAAAGGAATGAGACCTTCGGTTCCTCTAACTCAACAAATACCCCGAAGTGTGTGACTCCACACGCTGTCCCTATGAAGTGTTGTCCGATAAATGGCTTCATGTAATGACATTTCAGTGCAAACTCAATCTCTCAGCTAGGGATTATGTGCTCGTAGTTATTAGAATTTATTGATTGAGCAGATATATTTAATTTCATTTTTTCTCTTATATTCGCCAATCGCTTTTATTTTATAAACTTTATTTTTATGAGCAAAGCATGAGGCGAAGTGATTCAGATATGAATGAGATTAATTTAATTCCAAACTGGAATTGCAAGGTAGGTTGTGTGATTACCTAAAGATGTATACCAAAGTGACTTTATTGAAAGTGATTAATGATGGTGTGGGAGAGGTAAGTGATTTGGCTATATAAACTTAGATAGAGAATAGTAAGGGCAGTAACAAGTGGAAGGGGGTTGTGGCACCAACAACATTGATGCCACACAAAGAATTACAGTGCAGTTACTTCAGCTGCTTGTAAACCTTTGTTACCTTGTTCAATAACGAACGATACTTTTTGGCCTTCAGTAAGAGTTTTGAAGCCTTCAGAAACAATAGAACGGAAGTGAACGAATACGTCATCACCGCCATTGTCTTGAGAAATAAAACCAAAACCTTTAGTTTCGTTGAACCATTTTACTGAACCAGTTAATTTATTAGACATAGATACCTCTATATTTGATTGTTTTAAATATTGAATTTTTAGCTAATATCAAGTGCTACTATATGATTTTAGAGATAACTATTTTGTCGCAGGAACGTAAACGAGGAATTCGATGTGGAACTGAGAGAAACTTTGATCTTTAATTACATTAATAGCTCTTTCCGTAAGAGCTGATGTGCAGTATACCGACAAAATTAATAAAGGCTAGCCTTTTCTTTTTTATTTTTTGAGTACACCAAGCGCATTGCTTTCAAAGCATACGCTTGGTGTATAAGACGGCGTGATGTTATAGGTGGCGTCGAGCGCTTAGTGTTTTCTGGTTGGGCCGTTACGAACGATGTCTTTACCATTGTCATATACGTGCTGCGAAACCCAGCGGCCAAGGAGCAATTGGTGCTTTTCTCCTAATACGGCAACAAATGGACGGCCATCGGTATTAGAGGTGGCTAGCGCAACGCCAGTGACACCTTCAAGGCCTAGAGCGCCGCTTTCTACTAAATGCAGAAATGCCTCCAACTCTTCAATCGTTTCGATTACATGGTTATCAATATTCATTGTATTCAATCTCTTCGAATTGCATTGCGGTCGCGTACTCTACCTAAGTTAAGCGTGGAAACCAAGCTTCTACGTGCGTCATGTAATGAGAGAACTTTGCCCTGCCACTAATCATCAATAAGTTAGTCTCGATAGTCCGGAACTTGCCTAGATTCAATGGGGCAGAAAACACTCTCTGGTTAGACATGAGTCACATAATGTTGTCTGGTTTATCTCATCAATACTTTTGCTATTGGATGGGGTGAAGGGGAGTGCAATAATTTGTAAAACTCTTTTCCTAAAGGCTGTTATGAAGAAAGTCCTGATTACCGGTTTTGAACCTTTTGGTGGTGACGCCATTAACCCCGCCTTAGAAGCGGTCAAGCAATTAGAGGCTGCGGCCATAAAAGGCGGTGTGATAGTTACTTGCCCAGTCCCCGTAGTTCGATATGACTCGGTGAAAGTCGTTATTGAAGCAATAGAAGCGCACCAGCCAGACTGTGTAATTACTGTAGGGCAAGCGGCCGGGCGTAGCGCGATAACCCCAGAACGTGTCGCAATTAATGTCGATGATTTTCGTATTCCAGATAACGCTGGGCATCAGCCGATTGATGAACCCGTGGTGGCTGATGGTCCTGATGCTTACTTCTCGACACTGCCGATAAAGCGTATTGTTCAAACGCTGCAAAAGCAGGGGATACCTAGCCAGATTTCCAACAGTGCCGGAACATTTGTATGTAACCACCTTTTTTATGGGATCCAACATTATCTAAAAGACAAACCTATTCGTCATGGGTTTGTTCATATCCCATTATTGCCAGAACAAGCAGTAGATGGCAGTCAGCCTTCCATGTCTCTGGAGATGATAGTCGAAGGGCTAAGGCTGGTGGCGCAAGTTTGTATTGCCAATGAAAACGACATATTGGTCAGCGGCGGGTCGATTTGCTAGTAAGTGCTTTACAGTCCACTAAGTGTCTGAAAGCTAGTAATAAGTTCATCGTTTGATGTTGTAATAAATGTTAGCTTTGTCAAATTTCACAAGTAGCGAAAGGAGTAGCATTGAATAGTCAGGTTGGATGTTGTTCAAACTGGCACTCCCCTAATACAGGAGGTATTAGGGGCTACCCTTACGAAAGGCGAGTTATCATGAAAAGCAACAAAAGTAAGTCTATCGCACTTATCTCTGTCGTTGTTTTCGCATTGGCTATCGCTGCGCTTAAATTCGAAAATACACTCGGAGTTCTTCCCATTGTAGTCGCTATTATCGCGTTTTTTGCCTGCGTCATTTACACCAGTATGTATCTTTCTGATATGAAGCGTTCAGAGTTGATAAGTCACTCTGATCATTCTCAAAAAATGTATACCCACGCATCACGCAATGAGCTTGATGAGCGCGATAAAAAGCGTTGAAGCGAGTCACATTCTCCGTATACTTTGCTGGAGCATTAATGCACTAACGTGTCGGAGATAAGCATGTCAAATCGAGTACCAACCAACATACTGACCGGATTTTTGGGTGTCGGTAAAACGACCACGATTTTAAATCTACTGAAGAACAAACCGGAAAACGAAAACTGGGCGGTTTTGGTCAATGAATTTGGTGAGATTGGCATCGATGGTGCATTGATGACCGACCAAGGTGCGCTGATTAAAGAAGTGCCGGGTGGCTGTATGTGTTGTACGGCGGGCGTGCCAATGTCGGTCGGTATTACCGCGTTACTGCGCCAAAAACCGGACCGTTTATTGATTGAGCCGACAGGCCTTGGTCATCCAAAACAGGTTATCGCGACGCTTACCTCACAGCAGTATGAACCTTACGTTGATCTTAAAGCGACGATTGCCTTGGTTGATCCGCGTAACTTAAGTGATGAAAAGTATCTTTCTAACCAAAACTTCGTGGACCAGTTAGACAGTGCAGATGTGGTTATTGGTAGTAAGGTTGACCTATGTTCCAGCCACGACATTGATGTGTTTAATGACTGGGTGACGGACCAATCCCCTTCAAAAGTATTCAGTAAGCTTATTCATGACGGTGAGTTACCGATAGAAGTCTTGGATATCGAGCGTGTTTACGGCAGCGCTTCTTCCCATATCGAGTCACATCATCATGACCACGCTCATCAAGAGCCTCAATTCCAGTTGGCGCCTGGTGAAGCCTTTGTGCGCAAAGAGAACAAAGGGCAGGGTTATTTTAGTTGTGGGTGGTTGTTTGGGGCAGAGTATAAGTTTGATTTTGAAAAGCTTTTCTCTATGCTTTCGGACTTAACGGCTGAACGTGTTAAAGCGGTGGTCAATACGGATCAAGGTTGTTACGCGTTTAATGTTGCCAACCGAGTCGTGTCGGTGAATGAAATCAGCTTAGAAGGCTTTGAATCACGATTAGAAGTGATAGATTCTCAGCTGTTGCCATGGGATGAGCTTGAGCGAATTCTCCTTCAGTTATCTGGCATCAAACATTAAATCGCGCAAAGGTTAAACGAAAACGGTGAACCACTAATATATCTGTGCTCACCGTTTTTTCTTTTGTAGGATTTCAATGAGAAAAGTGAGATAAATCACTCAAATTCGGGTATAGTGCACGGCTAAATTTTTAAAGCTATTTTTAGTGGTTTGTTTAAGGAATACGCTCAATGTCATTTTCATCTCAAGGTTTTGCGCCAGAAGTGGTTAAAGCACTGGCAGAATGCGGTTATGAAAAGTTAACGCCAATTCAACAGAAGGCGATTCCAATGGCTCGCAAAGGCCATGATATTTTCGCTACAGCACAAACAGGTACTGGTAAAACGGCTGCGTTTTCTCTGCCTATGATTCAGCAGTTGTTAGACAGTAACCGTAGCGCTTCTCGTAAGACTGCTCGTGCACTTATCTTGGCTCCAACTCGCGAGCTTGCTGAACAAATTGCTGACAACATCAAAGCTTATACGAAGTACACCAATCTGTCGGTGGCGGCGATTTTCGGTGGCCGTAAAATGTCTTCTCAGGTTGCGGCACTGGAAAATGGTGTTGATATCCTTGTGGCTACACCTGGTCGATTGGAAGAACACATCGAACAAGGTAATGTCTCGGTGGCACACTTAGAGTTTTTGGTGTTTGATGAAGCAGACCGTATCTTGGATATGGGCTTTATTCATGCAGTTCGTAAGATCATGCTAGATGTGGATACTGATCCGCAAATTATGATGTTTTCAGCAACGACTTCGAGCCAACTAAATCTGTTAGCAAAAGATATCCTGCGTAAGCCTAAGCGTATTGAAGTTGAGCGAGCGAATACGACAGCACAGACAGTTGCTCACGTGTTATATCCAGTTGATCAAGAGCGAAAAACGGAACTGCTTTCAGAGCTAATTGGTCGTAAGAACTGGAAACAAGTGTTGGTATTTGTGAACTACAAAGAGACCGCAAACGAAGTGGTAAAAGAGCTGAAACTTGATGGTATCAAAGCGGTGGTTTGTCATGGTGACCGTGCTCAAAGTGCTCGTCGTCGTGCGTTAGAAGAGTTCAAGTCCGGTAAAGCACGTGTCATGGTGGCTACCGATGTCGCTGCTCGAGGTCTAGATATTGAAGATTTACCTCACGTTGTGAACTATGACATGCCTTTCCTAGCGGAAGATTACGTTCACCGAATTGGTCGTACAGGCCGTGCAGGTAAACAAGGTCATGCCGTTTCATTTGTAAACCGAGATGAAGAGCTCACGGTTGTTCAGGTTGAAAATCTGATCCAGCAACGCATTCGCCGTATTGAGCTTGCAGGCTATGAACCAAAACAGCGTGAATCTTACATTGAAAAGCTGCACTCAAAACCAGCGTTTAAGAATCGTCAAGGTCGTCGTAATAACCCGAACCAGTCGGCAACAGACCAAGGGTCGGCAGAGCGTCGTCTTGCTATGGTAAAGCGCCTGAAAGCGCGTCGTGGCGCAAAGTAAATTACACAGTCTGTGTGAAAAGAGCCCCTCAATTGAGGGGCTTTTTTTGTTTTGTCGTTTCGCGTTAATTTAGGCCAAGCATATTTGGCTCACCACGATAAATAATGCGATCGTTTCCTCGGTGAATACCAAACGTAACTGTAACAGGTGGATTTTCCTCTTCACTTGTCGTGTTATCCCAATCGTATTTCAGCCAAGGGATGCGATTACCTGAGCTGTCTAAATCTAGATGGAATTGTATTTGCTCGCGCGCTGAGTCAATTTGGCTTGCAACGATATCGGTTATCCTGCCAATACTCATCGTTCCAACGCCAGAAAGCAGGGCGTTGTTTGCAGGCGCATTCGACCAAATTGGCGTGCTGAAGTAATATTCACCATTCGCCGTTGTTGAGCTGTCATCGAAGTTAGTCATAAATCGACCGTTTTGCCAAGTTTCTACAGCAAGTGGCACTTTGATCACCATGCCTTGGTTGCCAACTACATCTTGAAAGTTCAAACGACCGAATCGAATGTCTGGTTGTTTTGTGAGTACTTCGCTATCGTCGAAGAAGTTTACCTCATCAACGGCTTTAGTCGTGACTATACCTATTTTGCTGCTGTCACTGTTAGTCCCTTTATTAAATGGGCCATCAGGATATTGCTTATCTGTCGTGTTCTTTTTCCAGCATGGGCTATTGTTACAAGTCGCATTGGTCGAGGGCTTCTCTATAACAAACGTTCCAACACTCGCGCTACCCAGTAGTTTCCAGTCTACCTTCTTAGGCTTAGGCGGCAAAAACCGATCGGAGTATGAGCTTAGCTCGCCTAAATCGAAATGTTGTTGAAGGTTAGACGAAAAGTGGACGTAATTCTTCACGTTTTCCTTATTCGCATTGAGTGCGACAACATCGTAAGTGACTTTCTCAAAAGGTTGATTCATGTAAGCAAAAGTTTGGCCATGTGGGTAGTGCCATTCTTGGTCTTGCACTTGAAAATATTTTGGGTAAAAACGACCAACGTAACGATAGCCTTCGTTCACAGTCATACCTAGATATTTACTTTCTAGGTTTGCTTTTACTCTCAAGCTCCCGACTTCTTCCCAATATAATCCATTAAAGACGAATTGATCATTCTTGGCTGAATTATGCGCCTGAGCCAGTGAGTCACTACTTTTTAGCAATTTTGAGGTTTGGTTCGCTGTCTCTGATGGCGTATGTTGCTCACTCGACAAGACAACCGATGCTGCTGGAGAGTCATCAAGCATAAAATTACGGGTGATAGAAGCATCACAATAGCGTGCTGATTCAACAGACCCACTTACAGAGCCGTCAGGTTGCCAAATGATTGGTTTCACCGTTAGAGAGAAAAGTTCTCCGGCAGCAAGAAACCCTTCTCCTTGTTCAGAGGTGCCAGAAGGCAAAGCACGTTGGTTGTCACAAATAGCGAGTGTCCATGGTCGCGAGTGCACATTAAATGTCCCTTTCACTTCCACTTTGCCTTCTTCTGGACATTCTTCAAATCCCTCACATTCAAAATGATCGGACAATGTCACTTCAAATATGCCGGACTCGTTCGTGATAAGACCATGTTCAGACAAGCCGTCTTTAAATTCCGCTGAATAGCTAAAGTTTCCTTCACTTCCTCCTAATGGTTGAACCAATGGATGAAAAATCTTAGGCGTACCATTGTAGTTGCTTGCCACTACAGGTTCGCCGGTGGAGGCACAAGCAAGCAATCGCGTATGCACGTTTTCTGGTTTACCTGCAATAACGCGTATTTCATTTAAAGTTGCGCTTTTCGTCTTTGAGTAGGCCTCAAACATAAATGGCGTAAACATAAAGCGAACAGTTTGATGCTTGCTGGTGTCTTCTGCCATAGTGAAAGTCAGCGTGTAGTTAGTACCTAACGCGATGGTATCAATATCGTTCGGGACCACTCGAACAACGAGCTCACCATTGTCGTCAGACATAAATTGGTTTGCTTTTAATGTCTGCTGACCTTTGATCACCTCTAAAGTGAACAAGTCAGGGTGTGATAGGGCTGCACTGACTTCTGCGCTTACAACTTCTCCATTATTGGTTGTCATTGCTGTAAATTGCGGAAGATCGTCGCCGCACATCAGTGCCATGTCGTCCGATGGTGTGACGCTTAGGTCGAAGTCGTTCTCTGATGGTGGCTGCATGCTGCAATTCGGAACATCTTGAGGGGTGATTGGACAGACTTGGGAAGAGTAGTGACAATCAGCCTCGCCCAATCCACAGTATTGCGTGTATTTGTTGTCTTGTGCTTTCGTTTGTGCACTTCCTGGCGTTTGTTGGATTTCACCACAAACTTGACTAGGCTGATTTGGAGCGTTGTTGAAGTTCAATGTTTGGAAGTATTTAATTGCTGCGATGGAACTATAGAATGAGCCACTTAATGTAGCTGACGATCCTACAGATTCAGCTGTACCATAGATCGACATATCTTTTATAATCAGAGAGTTGTGCGCAGAAACATTACCGACGACAAAATGGTCTTGTAAAGGATGGTTTGTTTTTAGGTGTAGTGTTTCGCCTTGTGATTCGACCTTACCACAGATGTTTGTATTAAGTATATTGGTCGTGCTGTGTGTCGAAATATCACCAATAATGGTGTTGTACGTTCCATCAATGTTAAGTGTCGAACCTGTTAGCTTAATATTCCCGTCTATGAGAATGTTATGAAGCTTTGTTGGGTATGCCGATAGAAGATCACCATAAATGACAGTGTGTTTGTTTTGGTAATCGTCGAGGTTTGATGCTTTCTCATTGTTAACCGTTAATCCGGTAGCGAGGGCGTGTAGAGAGATACGTTTATTGGGTTCACCAATTGTATTATTCCCCTCTAACACAATGCCATAATCTGCTTTTAATGTTATCTCTTTTTCCGGTAATGAGGAGACAATTTTATCACCAGCGGGTAGGACTAGTTTCCCTGTACAGCGATAAGTCGTGCCATCGCTTTCGATACTAAAACTCTTGTGTGAGCAAAGTTGACCTAACTCAGATAGATCTTTTACGTCATAGGTGTTGGCGTGTGAGGCTAGCGGTAAAACAAGAACCGCAGCGAAAATACTGCAAAGACGCATCATCAAATGTCCTAATGAGTGGAACAAGATGGCATCAAGCGAGCGTGAGCAAATGCTCACTGAAATTGGAATAGCTGCGGTACTTTTTGTTTTGAAGCCGCTTAGTTATTGAACTTTGGTTATTTTTTATTTCGTATGTCATACCAAAGTTTAGCGGCCTTATTACAACGTAAGTGCCAGGTTAGTTCAAGAGGCAAGTGTGATGTGTGTCGATTTATATGTGTAACCATTTGTTAGTTAAGGATAATAAGTAAGCATGTTGATTCAGAATCAGGAAGGAAGCGATCCTGATTCTGAATGTTTATAACGCTAGGCAGCGTGAACGATGAGTGGAGCCATCTGATATAACTCTTCTAGTATGGCTTTCGTTTGTCTCGAATAGACCAGGCAATCTCGATCGCCAACGAGCTGAATTGCTCTCACTTTACCTGCAACCAGACATTGCCTAATCGTGCGTAGAACCATTTGGATATCAATTTCTGACGCGCCATCAAGGCTGTTTTTGGTTTTTAGAGATCCAAGGTCGATGCTAATGATTATTTGGTCGCAGTGGTCTAGGTAATTGCCGATCTGTTGCTTAACGTTATTGCGATGACGAAAAGAAAACTCTTTCTCGGTCACCCAATCACAACCTTGATCTTCCGCGTATTCCCACGTTTCCTGCTTCGTCTCTTGCTCACTGACGCCAGCAAAAAACAATCGTACGTTTTGATAGCGAGAAAGAGCAAAATGGAATGCAGAGCCTAAGCGTGGCTCAAGTGTCGGCTTCAAGTTCATGTTATGCCCGATATTTACGACACCCACTTCGTCTCGATAGGATACGACCACAGGTAACATGGACAAGATTGCCTCGGTACAGTTAGTGACTAAAACAGGAATTGAGTGGCGAGAAAGCGAAAGGCTTAACGCTTCTTGAAACTCGCCATTCTCCAGCTTGTCGTGGTTGAAGTGACCAAAGTTTTCAGCGGTTTCATGATCATGCTGTTGGTATAGCCAATCGCTAGCATTTTCCAAACTTTGATCAGCTAATTCAAACGCGCCCTTAGACATGGGTGGCAAATACTCACACACTGTCATAAAAGAAAAAGGGTAATGCTGCGGCTGTTTCACGGTGTGGTGGAGTTTATAGCGTTTGAAAAAGCTTAACATGATGAATTACCTTTCTGGTGGTAGTGCCCTTGCCGCTTGCAGTACATGTAAAATAATGCGCTGCTTATCCTTTTCGACTCGGTGGGCCGGAGCCATCACCGAGACTGCGCCAATCAGTTTGCTTCCTTTCATTACCGGTGCGCTAATACCTGAAACACCAGGGTCAATCTCAGAAGTACTGACGGCATATCCGTGTTTACGGATGGTTGTGAGCTCTTTTTCCCACTCGTCACGTCGGTGATCTTGATTAAAATATCTCAAGATTTTCTCGCATCGACTTTGAGGCATAAAAGCAAGCATCACTTTAGATGAGGCACCGCGCAGCAGAGGTTGACTTTGACCCTGGACGAAGCTGCAACGCAGCGCCTGCATACTTTCTTTCTGTCTGACACAAAGCGCACGATAACCCGCTGGTACCATATAAGCGGCCATTTCCCCGGTTTGTTGTACCAACCTAGCCAGTATGGTTTCGACCATGTCGAGCCCATGTTGCGCGGTCTCATAGCTGTGCATGAGTAATAATGCCGCCGGACCAACGACAAATGTCTTGTCGTGAACGCTTTCTTCGATCAAGTTCCACTCTTTAAGCAGTTTTAAGTGTCGGTAAAGGCTGCTTAAAGGAACGTTCAATTGCTCGCTTAGCGTTTTCGCAGAAACTGGGAACGGACTAACTGCAACTTGCATTAACAACTGCAGTGATTTTTCGTTTACCTGGTTAGCATTAGCTTTGTTTGTCGTCATGAGAGTGTTGTAACGTGTTGTAGGAGTTACGACAAATATAATTCTTAATCACTGAGAAAAGAAAAATAATTTTAATGGGTAATTCTTACATGATGAGAAACAGACAGGTAAAGACTTTCGCAAGTACCGATAGACATAACATGGTGTCGAATTAAAGTCTCAGGTTTGAGGCGCTTGATACTAAATTGGAACAGGAGTGAATAAGACATTGTTTAGTTTGCGGTATTACTCAGCGTTTCGCATACTGAGTTAATCCAAACAAATAATGTTAAAAAACGTGAGTTGCTAGCGGGTATCGGAATCGAGGTACCATCTCAGTAAATCGGTTTTATAAAAGGTTACTTTTATATGCTGAATAAGGCGATTTTTAAAAAAGCCATCATTTTTCTTCTGCCTATTCCCTTGGTTATTGGAGAGGTTTTGTATTTAGCTCGTGAAAGCGTGCAAAACAATCTCAATCATTTATTAGAAAAAAATGTGCAAATTGCAGATGAAATTTTATTCCAAATAGAGACAGAAAACCGCACGGCGTTGCTACACCCTGAACGATGTGAAGAGCTCCAGCAAAGCTTAATGTTTGAACGAGATATTGAAGAAATGCTCATTGTGAAAGAGGGAGTCATTACTTGTTCTTCGAAATTGGGAAGTATATCTAAACCGTTAGCTGAGCACATCACCTTTCCTAAGGGACAAACGCTAGCGTTTGGTAGTGTTGATAGCTTGTACGATCAGTTCTTGCTTGTGGTAACGGAGGGAGAGCGGGGTTATCAAGCCGTAACGATTATCGATCATGACTACTTTAATGCGACAATAGGGTTTAACAACGATTTACGCCTAAAACGCTCTGCGCTGTTTATCCATGATCAAGTTTCACCTGAAGGAGCATTAAGAGCGGGAAGTAATCCTATCGGTATCAAATCGTCGCAAATGTTTGAGTATGAAGCTTTGAGCGAAGCCAGCGATCTTTTCGTCAAACAGAGAACACTTTCCTATTTTTTGTACTCAATTCCAATTATTTTCGTTATCTACCTTTGCTTGTATGCGTTGAATAAGTTTATTGATCCCCATCGCAATTTGATACTGGATCTTAAAAGAGCGATAAAAAGAGGAGAGTTGACCCTGTATTACCAACCGCAAGTTAACGTTGATACCGGCCAGTTATTCGGGTTTGAAGCGCTTGTGCGATGGGAGCATCAAAGTAAGGGGTTCATTTCTCCGGATGAGTTTGTCCCTGCGGCAGAGCAAAGTGGATTGGTTTTTTTACTTACTGATTTCGTTCTGGATAAAGCGGCAGAGGACTTCAGTAAATTAGGCTTTGATCAGCCTGTCCACCTTGGTATTAACGTGCCGCCTGGTTATTTAGTCGGACCAAACGCGATCAGAAAAATTCAATTGCTCGACAGACAGTTGAGCCGAAACAAAGTCTCATTAGGGGTAGAGATAACGGAGCGTCAGCTCATTGATTCAGAGGCGAGAAAATGCATTGCAGCGCTGCGAGTGCATGGTATTGATGTGCTGATCGATGATTTTGGAACTGGCCAAACCTCGTTAGCATTTCTACAGCACATGCGCATAGATTACTTAAAAATCGATAAGTGCTTTGTCGAAACCATTGGTATTCCTAGCCTTAGTGCTTCTGTCTTAAAAGCGATGGTTCACTTCGCGGAAGAATTACAAGTACAATTGATCGCTGAAGGCGTGGAAACCATAGCGCAAGCTGAACACTTAAAGAAGATGGGAGTGAGATATCATCAGGGATACCTGTACTCCAAACCATTACCTTATGAGCAGCTTGCGCAGCGAAGTCATTATGATTGGTAGACGTTAGCTCTATAACACTGAGCATTTTCATCAAACACAAACTCTAACTCATTTTTGATGCTATCTAAGCGGTCTTCTTGGTAGTGAGACACATACAATAGTTGGCTTAAATTCTCTCTAGCGATGAGCTCAAGTGTGTTCTTAACTAACCGTCTACCCAAAAAATCTAACCCTTGATACGGCTCGTCCAAAATCAATAATGTGGGTTGTTTCACGATGGCTCTTGCAATCAGTAATAGTCGCTGCTGACCGTACTCTAATTGCTTGAATGAGGTTTTTTTGTACTGGCTCATATGTAAGATATCGAGCCACTCGTTTGCAATATTCATCTCTTTGCGAGTTGGCTGGTTATACAACCCAATCGAATCGTAAAATCCTGACAAAATGACTTCTAATGCGCTGCAATTGACTCGATATTGGAGGTGTAGCGCTGAAGACACCATACCGATATGCTGCTTAATTTCCCAGATTGTCTCGCCAGTACCACGCTTTTTACCAAAAATATCAATGTCATTGCTGTAGCATTGCGGATGATCGCCAAAGATCAATCCAAGTAAGGTACTCTTTCCACAACCATTTGGGCCTTTGACCTGCCAATGTTGGCCCTTGTCTATGCGCCAGTTCAAGTCAGTAAAAATCTTCTTATCGGTGTATTCAACAGTCCCATTCTTTAGTTCAAATATTGGGTTGTTGAATGGCGTCGAGTGCTGATGCTGACGTATCAAGCTCATCATTTCTTCACTCTGTTGCTCTGACTGAGATTTTATTTGTCCAATGATTGGATGATTATCCCACCTGGACTTATCCATTGTACTATCAAGCTTTCCTGCACTGAAAAGCGCGATGCTATTGATCCACTCAGGCATGTCAGATTCGCGAGAGAAGGTTACGAGTAGTTGCACATTTTGAGAAAGCGAGTGTAAATAGCGAGCGAGAGCAGCTCGGTGCGCAATATCTAAGCCAGTAAATGGATTATCGAGTAATACTAAGTCAGGTTGTGTGGCTAAAGCTCGGGCGAGCATTACTCTTCTGGTTTCTCCGGTAGAGAGAACGCGGAAGCCACTATCTTTAAGATGACTTAGGTCGAGATCATTAATTAGCTGTTCAGTTAAGTTGGTGTCTTGGCTCTGCTCTAGGATTAATGAATAAACAGTGCTCCCTTGGTCGATACGATCAAGAAAATCCGTATCATCCTTTTCTAATTCTCTTTCCAGTAATCGCTGTTGCTCTGATAACGACACTTGCGCGACGGACAGCCCATTTAGCTCAATTTTCCCACTATTTGGTGACATTTCATCACAAATAAGGTCTCCAAGCAGAGAGCCAATATCTCCATCCGCGCTGAATATCCCCCAAGACTGCTGAGTGTTAATTTTCCAATCGTCAATAAACAAGTGTGTCGTGTTTCTCTTAGCTGCAAGCTGACGAAAGTGAATAGTCATTGTGTTTGTCTTCCCTGTTTTCGTTTTAGTGGATTACTTATAACAATTTACGAACTCAGTACGGAAGCGCTTTTGTGTATTAATTTTGAACAGTGCTCAGTCTTGTGCATATTAACGAAGCCTTGTATTAGAGGATAAAAATGCGACTAGAGTCATTAAGTAACAAGTAAACTTGTCAATAATTTTGTTTTATTTTTGAATCAACCTATCATTATGCATGTATATGTTATGCTGATAAATTCATATTTGCCGTTTGTTAATTAATCAATGTAAGGACACATGTTTATGAGTGAAACGGAATACGATTACCCTTCGAGTTACAGCCTAGTTTCCATTACCGATACCTCCAGTTACATCAAATATGCCAGTGAAAACTTTAATGAAGTAGCGGGGTTTGATGAAGGGGAGCTTATCGGTAAACCCCACAATGTTGTGCGTCATCCTGATATGCCAAAACAGGCTTTTAAAGATTTATGGACTCACCTGAAAACTGGCAAACACTGGATGGGAATGGTCAAAAATCGACGTAAAAACGGCGGCTATTATTGGGTTGACGCGTTTGCTTCTCCTATAAAATCTAATGGTGAAGTTGTGGAATACCAATCAGTGAGATTTAAACCTGAGCGTATACACATCCAGCGAGCGGAAAAAGCGTATTCGAAGCTTCGAAATAATCGTAAGCCGTGGAAAATGTATCTTCCTCGTACACGTTTGTGGATGAGATCGGCCTTCTTCCTTTTAATTTCAAACCTTCTTGGCTTACTCATTCTACAAATGAATCAATCACCAGTGATAGCGTTTGGCGTTGTTGCGTTACTTTCCGTTTTCTCTATTTATGTATTAACCAGACCAGTTGAGAAGCTCGCTAAACAGGCTAGGCAAGACTTCAATAATCCACTCATGGAATATATTTATTGCGGAACAATCAACGATCTGGCTGAGATTGAGCTGGGTATGAAGATGCGTAAGCAATTTGCCAATGCGCTATTGGGGCGCGTTGGCGTGTCTGTAAAAGACTCTTGCGAAGAAACGCGCGCAAGTGCTAACAGTGCTGCGACAAATAGCCAGCAAGTGACGGAGAACTTAAGCGCACAGAAAGTGGAGATTGATTCGGTCGCAACAGCGGTCAACGAGATGCAAGCCTCTTCATCTGAGATATCAAATAATGCTCAAGCGACCGCCGAGGCTACGTTAGAAGCGCAAAATACGATGATAGACAGCCGTAGCGTTATCGATAATGTTAACCAATCGGTACTAGAGCTGGTGGGTGAGCTCGGCGAAATATCTAAAGTGGTCATACGTTTGAACCAACAAACCGAGCAAATTGGAACCGTTGTTGAAGTCATCAATGGTATTGCCGAACAAACTAATTTATTAGCGTTGAACGCTGCAATTGAAGCCGCGAGGGCAGGCGAACAAGGCAGAGGGTTTGCCGTTGTAGCAGATGAAGTGAGAACCTTAGCTAAAAGAACTCAGGAATCGACAACAGAGATTAAATCGGCCATTGAAGGGATTCAAAATGGGAGCAAATCAGCGGTTTCTGCGTTAGAGAAAGGTAATGAAATGTCGACCGGAACGGTAACATTGCTAGGTACTGCTTTGGATAGCATTCAACAATTGGAATCCCTTGTTCAAGACGTCGTCGAACGAAACCAACAAATTGCGGTCGCGATAGAAGAGCAGGTTTATGTAACGGATGAAATAAATGAAAACATCCAGTCGCTTAATTTAAAGTACAGTGAATCGTATGAACTGATGACTGAAACGAACCATATGAACACCAAAGTGCAAAATTGTACCAATGACCTGTCTGAAATGATTAAAAAGTTTGCTTAAACTTTAGAAAATCTAAAAGCCCGCTAAACATTAGCGGGCTTTTAACTGGAATATAGTGAAGTGCTGGATTCGTTTACGAGCGAGGATTTCTAAATCTCGTTTTTTAAGAGCTAAAACGGCGAAAGCTCGCAATAAATGCGAGCTTTCTAAATAAGTGGCGGAGAGATAGGGATTTGAACCCTAGATACGCTATTAACGTATGCCGGTTTTCAAGACCGGTGCTTTCAACCACTCAGCCATCTCTCCGTTCTCTCCGTTGTGGGCGGTATAATAAGGAGCATAGTCCGACTTGTAAAGTGCTGAATTATAATAGAAGTACTGTTTGCTTGTTTTATGATCACTGATGTGATGTTGGACAGTTTGAAAACGGAGTGAAAAAGGGACAAAAAGTACCAATTTATAGAGTTTTTACTTTATATCGGCGCACGTCAATAAAATGGTGTTTTATTGTTATCTTGCTGATATATAAGACATAACATGCTTTTAGGGTACATGTGTTCGCCCGAAAGTATTTGCAAGACTTTGTGAACTAATTCAAAATTAACTGGTATAGCCAGTTGTGCTTAGAATTCTTAAGGGTGTTTATGAAGGTCACAAATCTATTTAAAGACAAAGTTGATGCGATTTCTGCTCATCAATCCGAGTTTATGAATTGGATGTCTCCAACGTTACGCGATTATTGGAGTGACTTTTTGGGGAAAACTCAAAATAGCTTTCTTTTCTCAAAAGTTCGTGATCACCAGCAGCCAGCCGTCAACGAAGAAGTTGCACCTCAACCTGCACCGATCGTAATGGCACCTGAGGCTCAAAAGCTTTATGACGAGTTAAGTGAAAAAATTGGCGAAGTTATTCACACTGGTGATTGGGTTCATGTGTCTCAAGAACGTATTAACCAATTTGGTGCGGTAACGGAAGACATGCAATGGATTCATACTGATCCAGAGCGTGCTTCAACTGAATCTCCATTTAAGACAACTATCGCTCATGGCTTTTTAACATTAGCATTGCTGCCTAAACTGACGGATTCAGTCGATCCAGACAAGCCAATGTTCCCAACAGCTAAAATGGTAGTTAACTTGGGTTTAAACCAAGTCCGTTTCCCTTACCCTGTCAAAGCAGGCAATAATGTTCGTGCAGTCAGCACGTTAACAAAAGTAACGCCAATCAAAAAAGGTTTGGAGATTGAGCGCGAAATTAAAGTGGAAATTGAAGGTATTCGTCGACCTGGTGCGGTTGTGGTCTCTGTAATTCAACTGCATTTCTAATTCCGAAACCGGATAGAACACGACATAGTAAAAGAGAGCATCAGGGTGCTCTCTTTTTCATTTTTACTGATTAAAGTTTTTTACTGGCGTATAACCGTAATCTGCAATCGCTTTTTGTCCCTGCTCTGAACGAAGGAAAGCGATAAAACCTTTACCTGCATCGCTAATCTTATCTACTTTGTATAGCACTAGGAATGGTCGCGCCAACTTGTACTTATGATTGCTAATGTTTGTCGAGGTTGGGTCAATACCATCTAACTGAATCGCCTTGATCGAGCGATCTACTGACCCTACAGAGATAAAACCAATGGCGCGAGTGTTATGGTTAACAATGGTTTTTACCATGCTGTTGCTGTTTACAACCAAGTTGTTTGGGCTGATATCCGAGACAAGGCGATCATTAACGATTTTGGTCAGTCCCAGCAAGCTTTCGAAGCTGTAACGTGAACCTGAAGACGCTTCTCTAGTAACCACCGCGATAGGCTGATCTGCGCCCCCGACCTCTTTCCAATTCTTAATTTTACCTTTGTAAATATCAAATAGTTGTTGCTGAGAAAGGTTTTCTACAGAGTTGGTACGGTTTACAACAACAGCGAGGCCATCATAAGCGATAGGGTATACATTGAGATCTTCACCTTTTTCGCTTTCAGTCAGATAGCGAGAGCTCATGCCTATTTCGGCTACTCCTTTATTGACCATAGTGATACCAGCACTCGAACCAATGCCCTGAACAGCAACGTAATCGTCTGGGTGTGTTTTGTTGTATTCCTCAGCAAGTACATCCATCACACGAGCAACCGACGTTGAACCTGAGATGTTGATTTCTTTTGCAATGGTAGGGAGGGAGACTGCTATGGCCAATAACGTCGCCACAGTAAAACGTAACATATTAAACTCCATATACGGGATAAAGCAGAGTTTATGATATTGCGTTCAGGTTACACTTTTGTGAACTGTTAGCGCTAAACAAAGGAATTGTTTCTAGTCAAGAGGTGATGGAGCTAGCGTTTCCAAGTGGATTGAGATGATAATCTGGGCAAATGATAATATAGCTATCTTATACTTGAGTTAGGTAGATAACTACCATCGGTGATGATGTAAAGGTTATATACTAGGATCGACAGCTCTAACTATCATCCATCGGGAGAACGTTGATGTCAGTGTCCCAAATGGCGACAAGTCGTTTATACAAATCAGTTCAATCGCTCTGCTCTGCGCGTAATGCTAACTTGCCTGTCGAACAGGGCAAGTGCCTCTATGAGCTAGTAGAAAATGGCGTTGAGCTTCATCGGGCGCATTTTCTCCTCGACTCCCAGCATAGCGAGTATACTTCTCCCGTCGCGAAGATCATGTTTGATGAGGAAAACCAACTTTGGTATTTCTATGTTCCCACATATCACAACGAGCTGTTAAGGTGGGTGCCTTATAAGCCACTTCCATTTAGCCGAATGCTTGAGGACTTACTCAACGAGTTGGAGCGCGATCCTCAAGCGTGTTTTTGGGAATAGGGCGAGCCCAACGGATGCGAATGCCGACATGATTTATACTTTAGGCCTAACAACTTGGTTTCTAAAGTCTTTGGGGGTAATGTTATAAACGGATTTAAATGCTGTACTGAAATGCGCTGCACTTTTAAAACCAGACTCAAACGCTATTTCTGTTATTGATTTTTCTGACTTGCGCAGTTGGGTTGCTGCGAAGTTTATCCGTTTCACCTTTAATATCTGAGAAAACGAAAGATCATCTGCGGCGAGGCGACGTTTTAAGGTTGCGATGGACATGCTCATATGAGCCGCTAAGCCTTCTAGCGTGATGTCTTTTTCAATATTACCCTCAATGTACTTAATGGCTTTTTGAGAGTCGCTCAGGCTACTTGCATCATCTATGATAGATAGGATGTTTGGCTCTACCTCAACCATCAACGACAGCAATGCCATTGCGATATGGCTTTGTGTGTAGTCTGGAGCATTGCGACTCGCTAACTTAACCAACATGTCCTTCAATTGTGCTACTTCGCTACTGGATTGCGTTGAAAAAGGATAGAAGCGCCTTTCTTCCGTTTTGGAACGTAGCATCGGGTGCGCTTTCTTAAAGTCACAGAATATATTTGGATTGAAGACTAAAGCCAGTGCTTTAAAGCCTCCGTCACTAGAGACGGCTTCTGCACTGCTCAGATCTGCGGAGTTATAGAGTGTGAAATCTCCGGCTTTAAGTTCAAATTGCTCGCCATTAGGTTGATGAACTAATAGGGCACCTTCTTCAACAATATATAACCCATTATGTGTTGCAGTGTAACGCTCACTTTTGCGCGCAGTGAAGTGATTAAAGCGAATGATCTCAATGTTCGGCATACTCTTTCTTATCGTTTTACATAACAAATAAAAAAGGCGCTCAATAGAGCGCCTTTTGACTTCATTCGGTATTATTCACTTACAGTCTGTTCTGTTTGTGCTGCTGGTTGTTCAGCGAATACCTGGGTTGGCTTTGCAACTAAACTGCGGTTTTCTTGGTTTACGTCCGTAAGGACAATTTCCAATGTATCCCCAAGTTTGTATACGACCTCTTTATCGATAGAGATGGTACCGTTGTCGCCATTGCACTCAATTCTTTCTTTATTATCAAGAATTAGTGCACCAGGAATAAAGGCTGCTGCGCCATTTTCGAGAAGTCGGACACGTGCGCCTGCACGATTAATATCGAAAATCTCACCTGTGAAACAAGTTTTCTTGCTCGGCTCATCAGCAAGCGTGCGTGCATATAGCCAATCTGAGACATTTCGCTCAGCGATTTTATGATGTTTACGATGTAGAGCTAGCTCTTCGCCTACTTGGTCATCTGGTTTTTGTACGGGTTCTTTACCAAGGATGACGGCCTTCAACATACGGTGGTTGATCATATCACCGTATTTACGAATTGGTGATGTCCAAGTTGCATAGATGTCTAAACCCATTGCGTAATGAGGCAGAGGCTGATTACCCACCTCACTGTATGCTTGGAACTTACGAATGCGGTTATCTAGATAAGACGTTTCTTGAGCTGCCAACCAGCGGCGCAACGCAGCAAAGCCTTCTAGCGTAGCAATAGACTCCGCTGTGAACTCCAACTGGCCTTCTGGATTGACAAGTTGAACCACTTCTTCAATCTTCTCGTTCTTGATACCTGCATGCGTATTGAAGACACCTGTTTCAAATTTATCGCGTAATGTACGACCTGCACAGATGTTTGCGGTAATCATGGATTCTTCAACAAGACGGTTTGCACTGCGGCGCATGTCTGCGTGGATAGCGATTACATCGTTATCTTCACTGAGCTCAAAACGGTAGTCAGGACGATCAGGGAAGACCACTGCGTTTTTCTCACGCCATTCAGCGCGAGCAAGAGAGAACTCATAAAGATCACGAACGATAGTCGCGATCTCTTCAGATGGCGTCCATGCTTCAGAGCTGCCGTTTTCTAACCAATCAGACACGTGATCGTATGCTAGGCGTGCATGTGATTTGATGTTTGCTGCGAAGAATTTAATATCGTCGCCAATCACACCATCTTTACTTACCGTTACGGTACAGCAAATAGCAGGGCGGGTTTCACCTTCAATCAGAGAGCATAGGTTGTCCGCTAAATCACGAGGTAACATCGGGATGTTGCGGCCTGGAAGATAAATAGTATAGCCACGCTCACGTGCTACTTTATCCATTTCATCTTCAGGTGTGATGTAGGCGGTTGGGTCCGCAATAGCGATGGTGAGTTCGAAATCGCCAGATACGGTTTTCTTCGCGTACAGCGCATCGTCCATATCTTTAGTCGATTCACCGTCGATAGTGACGAATGGAACATGAGTCATGTCTACGCGTTCTAGCTCCGCGTCGTCTTTCAGTTCCCAGTTATCGATGCCTGCTGGCTCAGAGTTTGGTAGATCGTTTTGAGCAAGCGTTACCCACCAAGGCGCAATTTTATCATTCGCGTCAGTGATTTTTTCAGAAATTTCTACGAAGAAGGAATTATCGCCTTTTAGAGGGTGGCGAATAAGATGTGCGACAACCCAATCACCTTCGGCGAACTCGTCAGGTTTTAGACCTTTCTTTAGTTTCGCTTTAAGAGATAGCTTTTTAAGCTGTGGGTGATCAGGTGCTACGTTGAGCTTGCCTTTGAACATTTTTACTCGACCAATAAAGCGAGTCACGGCTTGTTCCAGCAGCTCTTGTGGCTCTGCAACTTCGCGTTCATTTTCGGTGCGGATAATGGCGACGACTTTGTCACCGTGCATGCACTTTTTCATGTACGCAGGCGGGATGAAGAAGCTCGTCTTACTGTCCACTTCCAAAAAGCCAAAGCCTTTATCTGTGGCTTTTATTGAGCCTTCTTTTTTGGGCAGGTTTTCTTGGATTTTCTGCTTAAGCTGAGCGAGTAGTGGGTTATCTTGAAACATCTTTTCTTAAATTACCTATGGAGTTGGGCACACTATAATCATTGCGAGCTATTATTACTACCTGTGGAGCGTAATTTCGCCGTGAATTTTGCCAATTTAACCACGAGAAATTGGCTTAAATATTGATGAAATTCTCATCTGTGAGTTACGCGAATCTACGGGGAATGGTAGGGCTGGTGGAAAAATATGCTAAAAATACCATTGTTGAGAATAAATTGTGATGTAATTCAATTTTTTCTGGATTTTTTTATGCTTTTAAGGAATAATCCGCCTCCCTTAGTCGTCCCTAATGGCTTATCGCGGTTGTGTACTGTGCTGTGTTCCCGTCTGAATGGAATCAGTATCTGGATGGATCAGTATCGAATTGGAAGAGCATATGGGACTGTTTTTTTGTTTAATTAAGTAGGATCCCAATGCAAGATTCTGTTATTCAATTCAGTGATTTATCTCTGAATGATTCTATCCTTTCTGCTCTAGACGGAATGGGTTTCGTGTCACCAACTCCAATTCAGGCTGCGGCAATCCCACACCTATTGGAAGGTGCTGACGCGCTGGGTAAAGCTCAAACAGGTACAGGTAAAACAGCAGCGTTCTCTCTGCCTCTTCTCAACAAACTCGATCTAAACCAACGCAAACCGCAAGCGATTGTACTTGCTCCGACTCGTGAGCTGGCAATTCAGGTTGCAGCGGAAATGAAAAACCTTGGTAAAAATATCAAAGGTTTGAAAGTTCTAGAGATTTACGGTGGCGCATCTATTGTCGACCAAATGCGTGCTCTTAAAAGTGGCGCTCATGTAGTTGTCGGTACTCCAGGCCGTGTTCAAGATCTTATCAATCGCGAACGTCTACACCTAGACGAAGTTAGTACTTTCGTTCTTGATGAAGCAGACGAAATGCTAAACATGGGTTTCGTAGATGACGTAACTGCGATCATGGAGCACGCTCCAGAGTCAGCACAACGCGTTCTGTTTTCTGCAACTATGCCTCCAATGCTGAAGAAGATCGTTGAACGCTTCCTTCGTGACCCTGTAACGGTTGACGTTGCTGGTAAAAACCACACTGTAGACAAAGTTCAACAACAGTTCTGGGTAGTGAAAGGTGTAGAGAAAGATGAAGCGATGTCTCGTCTTCTTGAAACTGAAGAAACTGACGCGTCAATCGTATTCGTACGTACTCGTCAAGATACTGAGCGTCTGGCTGACTGGCTATCTGCACGTGGCTTCAAAGCAGCTGCACTGCACGGTGACATTCCTCAGTCTCTACGTGAACGTACTGTTGATCACATCAAACAAGGTGTTATTGACATCCTAGTTGCAACTGATGTTGTAGCTCGTGGTCTTGACGTTCCACGTATTACGCACGTATTTAACTACGACATCCCATTTGATGTTGAGTCATACATCCACCGTATCGGTCGTACTGGCCGTGCTGGACGTAAGGGTAAAGCGATCCTTCTAGTTCGCACTAACCAAATTCGTATGCTTCGCACTATCGAGCGTGTAACTAAGTCATCTATGGAAGAAATCCAACTTCCTCTACGTGACCAAGTTGCTGAAGCTCGTCTAGCTAAGCTAGGCGCTGAGCTTGAAGCAGAGAAAGAGCACAAAGCACTAGACAAATTTGCTGAGCTGGTAGAGAAACTACAAACTTCTCTAGACATCGACCCAGCAACACTTGCTGCTATGCTTCTTAAGCGTCAGCAAGGCAAACGTCCTCTGTTCTACATTGGCGAAGACCCAATGGTTGAAGCAATTGAGCGTGACAAGCAACGTCGTAAAGAGCGCCGTGAAGGTGGTCGCGACGGCGGTCGTAACTTCAACAACCAAGACTGGGATACTTACCAGCTTCAAGTTGGTCGTGAGCAAGGCGTTCAAGTTAAAGACATCGTTGGCGCTCTAGCAAACGAACTAGGTCTAGGTAAAGGTTCTATCGGTGCGATCAAGCTAGCTCAAGGTCACACATTCGTACAGCTACCTAAAGCAATGACTTCAGACGCGGCGAACAAGCTAAGCAAACTACGTATCCGTCAACAAGATGTTGGTGCTGTAGTATGTGATTTCGATGATTTCCGCGAGTCTCGTGGTGGTCGCCGTGACGGTGGTCGTCGCGATGGTGGTCGTCGTGATGGCGGTGGTTACCGTGGCAACCGCGAAGGCGGCAATCGTGGTGGTGATCGTCGTGAAGGCGGTCGTCGCGAAGGTGGTTTCCGTGGTAACCGTGACGGCAACCGCGATGGTAATCGTGAAGGTGGCGAACGTCGTTTCGATCGCAACCGTGGTGGTGATCACCGTGGTGCACATCGTGGTGAACGTGGTCACGGTCGTGGCCGTCGTACAGACGCATAATCACGAGTGATTAAAGCGACGGTTTAAGTTGCTACAAAAAGAATTGAAAGCCGAGCAAAGCGCTCGGCTTTTTTATGCGCGTCTAATACGGTTTTGCTTTTCATCGTGTTTGTTTACCCAACTTATTACTTCGTCTAAGGGCAGGGCAGAACAAGTAACCCTGAATGATGTCACAGCCTCGACTTCTCAAAAAATGCAGTGTGTCCATGTCTTGAACGCCTTCTGCTACGACCGAATACCCTAATCCATGTGCTAGCGCAATCGTGTTCTCAACGATAGAGCGGGAGCCTTCAGTGCGGCTTGCTGTGAAAAGAAATTAACCAGCTTACCTTGAAACGTATTATCAATCTTTCGACGTTTTTGAGGTTATCTCATAATTTGAATCAGTCATTGGCCTTCAGGTTGTGTCATGTCTTCGATAGACTCAAAGTAGTATTTACGATAAGGGAGCCCAGTAAGAGCGTCATGGACGGCATTGCGCTTCTCTCTTTCAGCAACAGTATGAAGCTTTAATATCGAATCGTTGCTCCACTTAATCACCAGCACGACAAAGATACTGCCGCCAAAAAGTATAAGAGAAACCCCCGTTTCTAAGAGAGAAGTAATAGGTTTTTGCATGATAGCGTGCAAAAAAACGGCATAAGCAAAAATGAAACAGCTGATTAACAATAATAGGAAAGTCCACCCGGTTACGTCAGTTTTCGAGCAGATGTTTTTTGTCATCTGCCATCCCCAGCAGAGCAAAATCAAACCTAAGATCACTAATAGAAATGCAATAGTGGGCACATTATTACCCCGATTTATTGATTGGTTTGTTATTTTTGTTCACCCAATAAACAACGTAGCTTATATATCTGACTTTGTACAAATTGACCTATTCATAAATTATGTTTAACAAGTGATATTTTTTAGTCTTCAAATAAAATCAAAACTTGCTACAGATCAACAAAATTTGTTCAATCAAATCGCTTTTACTAAAAGATTGTTGAAAGATTAAAAAATTATTGAATAATAGAGGGGCAAACAAGAAGTACGCAGCGCACAAGCGCTATTACAACCTCTGCTCTACAACAGGATAACTATTTCATGTCTAATTCGTTTGTACTGGTGATCAACTCTGGTAGCTCTTCATTAAAATTTGCTGTTATTGATTCTGAAACCGGTGAAGCTTTGGTATCAGGTATTGGTGAGTGTTTTGGCCTACCTGAAGCTGAAATCAGTTGGAAATATCAGGGAGAAAAAACCGTTGAAGCAATTCCAGCTGGCGGTAACCATCATCAGTACGCTGTTGAGCGAGTGGTAAAACTACTCGAAACTCTAGGTTTGAGCTCAAAATTTGTCGCTGTAGGCCATCGCATTGTCGCAGGCGGTGAAACCTTTAAAGGAACTGTGAAAGTTGATGAAACAGTTATTCAAGAAGTAGAGCGCCTTGCTGAACTTGCACCACTTCATAACAAAGCGAACGCTGAAGGCATGAGAGCGGCAATGGCGGCGTTCCCTTCACTGCCTCAATTTGCTGTATTTGACACTGCTTTCCACCAAACAATGCCAGCCAAAGCCTTTATGTACGCACTTCCTTACGAGCTTTACGAAGAGCATAAAGTGCGTCGTTACGGTGCTCACGGTACAAGCCACTACTACGTAAGCCGTGAAGCAGCGAAAATGCTAGATAAGCCGGTTGAAGAAAGCAGCTTTATCACTGTGCACTTAGGTAACGGTGCATCAGTGAGTGCGGTTAAAAATGGCGAATGTGTTGATACAAGTATGGGTTTGACGCCGTTAGCTGGCCTAATGATGGGCACTCGCTGTGGTGACCTCGACCCAAGTGTTATCGAGTTCCTTTTCCGTAAAGGCTGGGAAAAAGACGAAGTGTTCGAGATGATGAACAAGAAGTCAGGTTTCTTAGGTGTATCTGGTGTGACAAGTGATGCTCGTGGCGTACTAGAAGCAATGGAAGCGGGGAATTCACGTGCGAAGTTGGCATTTGAGATCTTCACTTACCGCGTTGCGAAATACATTACATCCTACCTCGCGGCTCTGGATTCATTAGACGGCATCATCTTCACTGGTGGTATTGGTGAAAACTCACTACCAATTCGTCGTGAAATCTTGAAAAACCTAAAACTGTTAGGTTTTGTTGAAGATGAGAAAGGTAACGAAGATGCAAGATTTGGTAACGCAGGTGTTATTGCAGCATCTGAGTTGTTAGGTGCCAAAGCTCTTGTTATTCCTACTAACGAGGAATTTGTGATAGCTAAACAATCGGTTGAGCTATTGTAATATATAACGAAAACAGAAAGTTAAAAGCGAGCCTCGTGCTCGCTTTTTTATTTAAAGCAATTTGGTAATTACTCTTTGAGTTTCAGAGCTTCGCGCTTTTCGATTAAAAAATCCATCAAGACGCGGATTTTTTTCGGCATATGCTCTCGTGAAGGCATATATAAATAAAACCCTGGAAACTCTTTGCACCAAGGTGTCAGAACTCGGGTCAATCTTCCCTCATCTATGTGCTTTTCCACCCATAAATCAATATGCTTCACTAAACCCACACCCTGTATTGCAGCTTGTAACATACTATAGTCATCATTAAAAATAGCATTACCTTTAGGCTCGAAAACGAGGGTGCGCTTTGCAACATCTGGAGAGGTTAGCGACCAATGATCAATTGTTCCGCTAGAGGTAAAACGATAAGCAAGGCAATTGTGATCTTCTAAATCCTCAGGAGTTTGAGGTAGTCCATTTTGCCTAAAGTATTCAGGAGAGCTCACTATTGCCGTTGTTAACGGCGGAGTAATAGGGATCGCAACCATATGTTCATCTAAGCTTAATCCTAAGCGAATGCCAGCGTCAACGCCTTCTGCGACGATGTTAGAAAACCCATCATCCATGATTAGCTCTAGGCGTATTTTAGGATAACGAGAGAGGAACTCACCTAGATAGGGCTCAATAAGCAGCCGAGCAGCGGTTCTTGATACACTGATACGGATTAATCCCGAAGGCTCAAGATGAGAGTCGTTCAATTCGTTAACGACCTGCTCAATGTTCACCAATGAAGGTTGCAAAATATCAAGCAGACGTTGGCCTTCTTCCGTCAGCGACATACTTCTGGTGGTTCGATTAATTAACCGAACTTGTAGCTGTTGTTCTAACGCTTTTAGGTGTTGTGATAAGGCAGCACGGGTTACCCCCATTTCTAAGGCTGCTTTAGTGAAACTGCGATGGCGAGCAATATGTGCAAACCACGTCAGTGATGAAATTAAAGAAGGTTCTATTCTCATTTGTTAAGTATAACTAAACAGTCATGTAGATAAAACGATATTTATCCGAAACAGTGTGTTGACTAATATTACATCGAAGCTTAGGTCAGCCTGAGATGAACAGTTAACCTCTAATGGAGAATGTCGCTATGTCTAAAGTCACTTTCAAAAATCTCAATGGTCAAGGTATTGAGATTTCAGCGGTTATCAACTTCCCTATAGATTTTGATGCAAGTAAACAATATGCGGCGGTTGTTGTTTCACACCCAGGTGGTGGCGTAAAAGAGCAAACCGCAGGCCTATATGCGAGTAAACTTGCAAAAAGCGGCATAATTGCCATTGCGTTTGACCGTTCGTATCAAGGTGAAAGTACAGGTGAGCCTCGCCAAATGGAAAACCCTTACACGAGTACTGAAGACGTGAGCGCAGTCGTCGACTATCTGACAACGTTAGAGTACGTCGATAACGATAAAATTGGCGCAATGGGGATTTGTGCTGGTGCGGGCTATAGTGCAAATGCAGCGATCAATGATCGTCGAATCAAAGCACTGGGTATGGTTAGTGCCGTAAACATTGGCCAAATGTTCCGTAATGGTTGGGATAATTCGGTTAACGATGCTGACGCTGTTGGTTACTTAGAATTTGGTTCGAATGCTCGCACAACCGACACGAATGGTACAGAATTCGCGACTATTCCTCTAGCTCCGATGCGTGAAGAAGATGCCTCAAATGCAGAACTACGCGAAGCTTGGGAGTATTACCACACACCACGTTGTGAACATCCAAATGCGCCGGGTTTTGCTCTAACTCGTAACTTAAATCAGATCATTACTTACGATTCGTACCACAAAGCGGAAGCATTCCTAACTCAGCCAATTCTTGCTGTCGTTGGTAGTGACGCAGGCAGCAAATGGATGAGTGATGACCTGATAGAACGTGCTGCGAGTTCAGATAAAACCTTGTATGCCATTGATGGTGCAAACCATATGTCGCTTTATGATGTTGCCGAATACGTCGATGACGCAGTATCCCAACTCGCATCTTTCTTCCAACGCACTCTTTAATATTCCCGATGAAAGGCTCAATTGCTTCGAGCCTTTCTGCTCTCAAGGCTTTTTACTCTTAAGGTATTGATTATGAATATGCAAAAAATCACTTTTAGAAATGCTGATATGTCTTGGGATATGTCTGCATTAATTTTATTCCCAGAAGGCTTCAATGAATCGAAACGCTACCCAACAATGATAAGTGTTCATCCTTTTGGTAGTTGTAAAGAACAAACATCCAGCGCTGTCTATGGTAAAGCCCTTGCTGAGTTAGGTTACGTCGTGATCGCATTTGACGCGAGCTTCCAAGGAGAATCGGGAGGATTGCCTCGCTACGTAGAAGACCCAAGTCAACGTGTTGAAGATATCAGTCGCGTTATCGACTATGCAGTAACTTTACCATATGTCGATGAGAATAGAATTGGTGGACTCGGTATCTGCGGCGGTGGTGGTTACATGATCAATTCAGCCCTAACCGAAAAGCGCTTGAAAGCTGTCGTAGGTATTACGCCTGTTAACTTAGGCCGCTTGTTCCGTGAAGGCTTTAGTATGTACGACCCTATCGCCAATCTTGAAGCTATGGCTGCACAGAGAACAGCCGAAGCTCGCGGCTCAGAGCTGAAAATCGATGAACTTCTTCCTCCAAATATTGAATTTGCAAAAGAAAATGGATTAACAGAACGAGACGTGTTCGAAGCTACTGAATACTACAAAACATCACGTGGACAAACCGAAGGTGGTGCAACTCGTATGCTGTTTTCACATGCACAGAAAACACTGAGCTGGGATGCCTTTGCATTTGCCGAAACGTTATTGACTCAGCCTGTTATGGCCGTGGTAGGGCAAAAAGTCGGGGCGTTTGGTGCTTATCGTGATGGGCAGGAAATTTATGGCCGCTCTGTTCAATCAAAAGACCGACAGCTGGTTAATTTGGAAAATTGGTCTCACTATGAACTGTATGACCATCCAGAAGCAGTCGGCATTGCAATGGACAAGGTTTCTGCATTCCTTGAAACACACTTAAAATAATCTAATAAGTTAGAAGCGTTTTGTAGAGTTGCAAAGCGCTTATTTTTAACAGCGTAAGATGTAGTTCGAAGCGAGTAGGTCGGTAAATCTTCGTGCGAATAACCTCATCTACAGGCTATTGACTAAATACCACTGCCAAATACTGTTTAAGACAATGTACACTGAAACCTAATTAAAGGCGTTAGATAGGAATGAAGTTTAATTTATGCGCAAATCAGATAAGAAGGTCGAGAATCTAATTAGAGGAGTGTTGACCGAAGTTTGTGAAGATACGCTAAAAGGCTACGATGGCTTTCTTTGGGTGACTCATACCGTCAAATTCTCTTCTTTTCCACAAAGTTTAGAAATAGTCTGCGTATTCGAAACGAAGCAAGATCGAGCTAACTTTTTTGAAGGAGAGGGCCGCCAGCATGTTTCCACAACTATTCAAAAGGCATTTAATAAGGCAGGAGTGCAACTAAAGAACGCCAGTAAGCAAATCAGTTACGATACAAAACAAAAGTGTTAGTGCGGGCAGCAATGGTCCGTAATAAAATGGTGCTTGGCTACCTTGCTATAAAAATGCAAAGGGCACTGGATGGGCAATGAAGCTTCAGCTCACTTAGATATACATCGGTGTAACTATGAGTTATGGAGTTATGGAGTTATGGATTGTGAATACGGTTGGTTTTCTAATGTTGCCTTAAGAGGCCATGATTAGTCGTTTACAATGAGTAAAGTACAAACTTCTGCATGGTGGATATCCGCAGAAAATTATTGAAAAGAAAGGCTCTAGCTGGAGCGGTCTATCATTTTCTTTGGGTTACCTCGACTATGAATAGCTTAATTGCTATGTTTCGCAAAATATATGGATATTCTTCTGCTCGTTATCTTCAGATGCCGTGCAGAAGAATGTGTTTGCCGGCTGAGGGAAAAATGAAAACCAAAATAATAATGTCTTTTCTACTCGCTACATTATGTGTCAGTGTCAGCGCCAGTACGAATGAGCCGAAATACCATTCTGCGCTAACAGTCAAAACGGGATTCAGTGAAGACAGAGACAAGCCTGTGGAAGTCTATTATTGGTATCCCACAACGAACGAAAAAAACAACTTCTCGTTTGGTAGGGGGAACATTTTTAAATCAGTCGAAACGCAGTTAGATGCCCCTTTAGCAAGTGGAAAATTTCCCGTTGTGCTTTTGTCGCAGGGCGGAACACGGTCAGCGTTTTCCCACAGTGGTTGGAT
>NZ_JAWOTE010000035.1:0-35376 GCF_033338695.1 Vibrio sp. Vb1166
GTAGTTTTACAGGCAAAGCCGAAACGGATGATAACCACCTACTGAAGTAGGTGGTTTAGGGCTGAAAATAAAAAACCTCGGACAAATCCGAGGTTATTACGAACTAGATCATCACGCAAAAGTGATGCATGAACGAGTTAGCGAGAGAAAACTTCTGATTCAGGGAAGAAAAACTCAATTTCACGAGCGGCAGACTCAGGGCTATCTGAACCATGAACTGAATTGTGACGCATGCTGAGTGCGTAATCAGCACGCAAAGTGCCACATGCCGCGTCCTCTGGGTTGGTTTTACCCATTAGCTCGCGGTAACGTGCAATCGCATTTTCGCCTTCCAATACCTGAACCATAATAGGACCAGATGTCATGAACTCTTTTAGAGGAGGGAAAAACTCTTTACCTTCATGCTCTGCATAAAAGCCGCTTGCCTGATCTTCTGTCAGGTGAACCATTTTGGCAGCGATGATACGTAGGCCAGCCTTTTCAATACGATTGTAGATTTCACCAATTAGGTTTCGCTCTACAGCATCAGGCTTAATGATTGAAAATGTTCTTTCTAGAGCCATAAAATTTCCTTTCTGTACTTGTAATAATAGTTGTGCTTTTAAAGTGACTTACTGGGTAAGAGCAGCACTCAAACAAGAGAGTGCTGCAATCAATCTTATTTTCCAGCTTGCTCATTGAGGAAACGAGCAAGTGTACGAACACCCATCCCCGTTGCTCCCGCAGCCCATTTATCAGAAGCGGCTTTACGATACGTACCCGCACAGTCGAAATGTAACCAGCCTTTCTTGTAGTCCTCAACGAAGTAAGACAAGAATGCAGCAGCAGTACTTGCACCTGGAGAATAATCACCAGAGCTGATATTCGATAAATCGGCAAAATTAGATGGCAACATTTCTCGATGGAAATCAGCAAGTGGTAGCGGCCACAAGCCTTCTTTTTCCTGGTTTGCCGCCGTGAGGGCTTGATGCGATAGCTCATCATCAAAGCTCATTAGCGCATGGTAATCGTTACCTAACGCATTCTTCGCTGCGCCTGTTAGCGTCGCGCAGTCAATAATTAACTCAGGCTTTTGCTCACTGGCGTAGATAAGACCGTCTGCAAGCACCAAGCGACCTTCCGCGTCGGTATTCATAATCTCAACGGTTTTGCCGTTTTTGTAAGTGATGATGTCGCCAAGCTTAAGGGCACGGCCAGAAACCATGTTCTCAGCACAACACAAGATCAGTTTTACGCGCTTGTTTAAACCGCGCAAGATAGCTAATCCTAGGCCACCAGTGATAGTACCCGAGCCACCCATATCTGCTTTCATTGCACTCATGAAGGTAGAAGGCTTCAAGCTGTAACCACCGGAATCAAAGGTGATGCCTTTACCCACAAGACATGCGAATACAGGTGCGTTTTCGTCACCAGTTGGGTTGTAGTCTAACTGAAGCATCGCAGAAGTACGCTCAGAACCACGGCCTACTGCGTAAATACCTTCCCAACCTTCTGCCAACAAGTCTTTGTCTTTGACGATACGTGCTGTCACAGTGCCTTTCGGCGCAACAGATTTAATGAATTCAGCAGCCATTGTCGCTAGCTGACGAGGAGCAACTTCTTCTGCCGTTTTGTTGATAATATCGCGGGTAAAATCAGTCGAAGTAATACGAGCTTGAAGCTCTGCTTGATCTTCATCAGACAATGCTGCCCACTCAACTGAGCCATGTTTTTTAGGGTTACGGAACCCTTGGTGGAAAGCCCATACGCTCTCTAGATCCCAGTTATCACCAGAAAGAAAAATAGAACGAATTCCTTGGCCATCTAGCTGACGAGCTGCACGTTGAATTGCGCCGAGATCATGACCTTCACCTAAGTGAATAGTTGCGCCGTTTTCAGCGAATGAAAGCAGTGCTTTTTCACCCCAATGTGGTGCTGCCGACTCTTGACTTAAAAATACAGACATCTGTGTAGACATGGTTTCTCCTTGTCTTATAGCAGCGTTGCCTACGCTGCTTCTTTTTAATAACTCACGGATGTTAGCATTATGTAGGGCAAAAATGTCAATTGGATAAAAAAACGGACCTAAAGGTCCGCTTTTTTTAGTAAGAATTGTTAACTAGGCTGTGTTTTACAGACTTAGTCCGCTTCGTCCATCCAGCACATGATAACGGCTTCTAGAATCTTTTCATTAGAACGGTTTGGCTCATCGTCAAACTCATCTAACTCCATGATCCATTGATGAAGATCGGTAAAACGCACTGTTTTTGGATCGACATCTGGAAACTTGTCACAAAGTTCAATCGCGATATCGCGAGAATCTGTCCATTTCATTGCTCATCTTCCTTTTGCTTCTTCCCTATATTGGGAAGATAGTTTTAGTGATCTTCTGAAGCGTGGTTTAGTGTGTATTTAGGAATTTCTACCACCAAGTCTTCATCAGCAATTCTCGCCTGACACCCTAGGCGTGACTCAGGCTCTAGACCCCACGCTTTATCTAGCATGTCGTCTTCTAGTTCTTCACTTTCTTCTAGTGAATCAAAACCTTCACGGATGATTACGTGGCAGGTAGTACACGCACATGACTTCTCACACGCATGTTCAATACCGATACCGTTTTTTAGCGCTACGTCTAGAACGGTGTCACCAGAGTTTGCTTCCAACACTGCACCTTCTGGGCACAAATCGTCGTGTGGTAATACAATAATCTTAGGCATAACTACTTATCTCTTATATATCGTCTACTGATTGACCTGACAACGCAGCTCGAATCGATTTATCCATACGGCGTGATGCGAAATCTTGGCTCGCTTTATCGGTATCTTTAATGCCTTGCTCTATCGCATCTGCATCATCACCATTACGCAGCTCAATCAAGGCTTCGATGGCTTTAATCAAGTTTTGTTTCTCTTGTTCTGATAGTAAGTCATCACCATCAGCTTGCATCGCTGCAATCAAACCTTCTATCACTCGGTCGGCTTCAACACGCTGCTCAGCTAAGGCACGAGCTTGCATGTCTTCTTTTGCGTGCGTCATTGAATCACGCAACATATCCGCCACTTCATTGTCACTTAAGCCGTAAGAAGGTTTTACTTGAATCTCTGATTGAACACCAGTGCTCTTCTCCATTGCCGTAACAGAAAGAAGGCCATCAGCGTCAACTTGGTAAGTCACGCGAATATGTGCCGCACCCGCTGCCATCGGAGGAATACCTTTTAACGAGAAGCGAGCAAGTGAACGACAGTCATCAACCATTTCACGTTCACCTTGTACCACATGAACACTCATCGCCGTTTGGCCATCTTTGAATGTGGTAAATTCTTGCGCACGCGCAACGGGAATCGTAGTGTTGCGGGGGATGATCTTCTCGACCAAACCACCCATGGTTTCAATACCGAGCGACAGTGGAATCACATCAAGAAGCAACATTTCAGAGTCAGGCTTGTTACCCGCGAGAATGTCTGCTTGGATACCCGCGCCGATTGCAACAACTTCATCAGGGTTAATGCTTGTCAGGGGTGTGCGACCAAAAAACTCGCCTACCATTTCACGAACCAGCAATGTACGGGTTGAGCCACCAACCATGACGACCTCGAGTACTTCATCTGCGTCGACATCCGCATCTTTTAATGCGCGACGACAAGACATCAGTGTTTTCTTCACTAGCGGACGAATCAGATCTTCGAACTGCTCGCGAGTCACGGTGCCTTTCCAACCAAAAACGTCAACGTCAACACTGTCTTGCTCAGAGAAAGCAATCTTAGCTTCAGTAGCAATGTTCAACAGTGTACGGTTCTTTTCTGCAGAAAGCGGCGCTTCTAGACCCGCTTGCTCCATTAAATAATCGGCAAATAAATGGTCGAAGTCGTCACCGCCTAATGCAGAGTCGCCACCTGTTGCTAATACTTCAAATACGCCTTTCGATAAACGTAGGATAGAGATATCAAAAGTACCGCCACCTAGATCGTAAACCGCAATCACACCTTCTTGACCTGAGTCTAGGCCATAAGCAATTGCCGCAGCGGTTGGTTCGTTAAGTAGACGGAGAACATGAAGACCAGCTAATTTCGCCGCATCTTTTGTACCTGCACGTTGCGCGTCATCAAAGTAAGCAGGAACGGTAATAACGACACCTGCTAACTCACCACCTAACGTATCTTCAGCTCGCTTACCCAATACTTTTAGGATGTCCGCAGATACTTCAATCGGGTTTTTGTCACCTTGAGGTGTTTGCAAAATTGGCAGGCCGTTTTCACTCTCTTTAAAACGATAAGGAAGTGAAGAGTAACGGGACTGAATGTCCTTTAATGAACGACCGATCAAACGTTTTACAGAGATAATCGTGTTCTCTGGTTCAAACTCTGCTTTGGCTTTGGCTTCGTGGCCGACCGTTAACGTTTCCTCAGCGTAATTAACGACTGAAGGTAAAATAGTACGGCCCTGCTCGTCCGCAAGTGGAGTTGCATCGCCGCTACGTACAGAAGCAACCAAAGAGTTGGTAGTACCTAAGTCGATACCCGCTGCTAACTTATGCTCATGAGGTGCCGAGCTTTGGCCCGGTTCTGCGATTTGAAGTAGTGCCATGATAGGTCCTTGTCACGCTTACTAGCCGAGGAGTTTGTCTTCGACTAGCTCAATTTCGTTCTTTAGTTTGGCAATGAATTTTAGCTTACGAACTCGGTCTGCGGCTTCAGCCCATAGACCATCATCAAGCTCTTGCTCGACGCTTGCCAGATGCTGTTTGTACATTTTGCTGACCTTAGAGTCGAAGTCAAAAAGCGCCGATTCAGGATCGGACTTGTCAGCAATCTCTTCCAGTTCTTCGCGCAGTTCCATTTGCTCCATTAAGAACATCGGATCTTGCATTGTTTGCTGTTCACCTCGGATCTCAACACCTTGCTCTGCGAGGATATACTCGGCGCGAGAAATAGGATTTTTCAGAACTTGATAGGCATCGTTGATTTGCGCCGCCTTTTGCACCGCCATCAAACGGTCACGTTCTGAGCCCGTTGCAAAGTTATCCGGGTGGAAGCGTTTTTGTAGTTCTCGGAACTGAGAAGAAAGAAGGCTACCATCCAGCTTAAACTGACTTGGTAGCCCAAATAATTCAAAGTGATTCATTAAGTTCGGGTCCTAGTAAAGCCTTCCGGACTCGTTTGCCCAGAAGGACAATCAATTAGACGTTGAAGCTTTCACCACAACCACATTCACTTTTCGCGTTAGGGTTGTTGAATTCAAAACCTTCATTCAACCCTTCTTTCACGTAATCCAATTCAGTACCATCTAGGTACACTAAGCTCTTTTGATCGATGATAATTTTCACTCCAGAGAGTTCAAATACTTCGTCTTCTTCATTGAGCTCATCAACAAACTCAAGTACGTATGCCATGCCGGAACAGCCAGTCGTCTTCACTCCAAGACGTAAACCGATACCTTTGCCTCGGTTATCTAGGAATGCTCTTACGCGACTTGCCGCTGATTCTGTCATTGTGATGGCCATACTGCACCTTAGTCTGTCTAAATTTCGATTGGAATGGGAGCGTCAAAGCTCCCATTATATTACGGAATAATTATTCTTGGTGTTTTTTCTTGTAGTCAGCAACCGCTGCTTTGATTGCATCTTCAGCAAGAATAGAACAGTGAACTTTCACTGGTGGAAGCTCTAGCTCTTCAGCAATCTCAGAGTTTTTAATTGCTGCCGCTTCATCAACTGACTTACCTTTTACCCACTCAGTTACTAGTGAGCTTGATGCGATTGCACTACCACAACCGTATGTTTTGAACTTCGCATCTTCGATGATACCTTCAGGTGTCACTTTGATTTGAAGCTTCATTACGTCACCACACGCAGGAGCGCCAACCATGCCGCTACCTACTGATGGATCTTCTTTATCGAATGAACCAACGTTACGTGGGTTCTCGTAGTGATCAATTACTTTTTCGCTGTATGCCATGATAAATTACCTCGAATCCTCTATTTCAATCCCTGAGATTAATGGTGAGCCCATTCAACAGTGCTCAAATCAATCCCTTCTTTGTACATATCCCATAGAGGAGACATGTCGCGTAGCTTAGTCACTGCAACGCGGATTTGTTCAATTGCGTAATCAATTTCTTCTTCAGTCGTGAAACGACCAAACGAGAAACGAACCGAGCTGTGAGCCAATTCGTCATCCATGCCTAGGGCACGAAGAACGTAAGAAGGCTCAAGGCTTGCAGACGTACAAGCACTACCAGAAGATACCGCTAGATCTTTAAGCGACATTAGTAGTGATTCACCTTCTACGAATGCGAAACTGATGTTTAGGTTGTGTGGTACACGCTGCTCAAAGTCACCGTTTACCGTCACTGCTTCTAAGTCTTTCACGCCATCAAAAAGACGGTTACGAAGCGCTAAAGCATGATCGTAATCTTTTTGCATGTCTTCTTTTGCAATGCGGAATGCTTCACCCATGCCTACGATTTGGTGAGTAGGTAGTGTACCAGAGCGGAAACCACGCTCATGACCGCCACCGTGCATTTGCGCTTCAAGACGAATACGAGGCTTACGACGTACGTAAAGTGCACCGATACCTTTAGGACCGTAAACTTTGTGAGCAGAAAGTGAAATTAGATCAACTTTCATCTCTTGAACGTCGATTGGTAATTTACCTGCAGATTGCGCAGCGTCCACGTGGAAAACAATTTTACGCTCACGGCACAGTTCGCCGATCGCTGTAATGTCTTGAACCACACCAATCTCGTTGTTTACATGCATAATAGACACAAGCACGGTGTCATCACGCATGGCTGCTCTAAGCTTCTCTAGATCGATCAAGCCATTTGATTCTGGCTCAAGGTAAGTCACTTCAAAGCCTTCACGCTCAAGTTGACGACATGGGTCAAGAACGGCTTTGTGCTCTGTTTTACAAGTGATTACGTGCTTGCCTTTCTTCGAGTAAAAGTGCGCTGCACCTTTAATCGCAAGGTTGTCTGATTCTGTCGCACCAGATGTAAATACGATTTCGCGAGGATCTGCATTTAGAAGGTCAGCAATTTGCTCACGAGCAGTATCGACCGCTTCTTCTGCCTGCCAGCCGTAACGGTGCGAACGTGACGCTGGGTTGCCAAATGTGCCATCCATTGTCATGTACTGAACCATTTTTTCAGCAACACGTGGATCAACTGGACATGTAGCGGAATAATCAAGATAAATCGGCAGTTTCATTCTCTACTCCAATGTAAAAAGCTGACCGCTAAGAGCGGACGTTTACACCGATGGGCGCGGCGGTTGTATTTTTGTTTGATAGCCCATGGGTTACCGCCAGATCAATGTCCTGACGATCAGAAATTTCGAGTACTTCATTGTCTGTCATCAACTCACCAAGAGTGATGTTATTCAAAAAGTCACTAATGCGAGAGCTTAGGTCACGCCACAGCGTGTGAGTAAGGCAACGTGTTCCACCTTGGCAATCTCCTTTACCTTGGCATTTGGTTGCATCTACTGACTCATCAACGGCAGCAATCACGGTACCAATAGCGATACTGTGAGCGTCGGCACCAAGTCGGTAACCACCACCAGGGCCACGAACGCTGGCAACGAGACCTGCTTTACGCAATTTTGAAAATAGCTGCTCTAAGTAAGAGAGCGAGATCCCTTGACGCTCTGAAATATCAGCCAGAGGTACAGGGTTTTGTTGCGAATGCAGTGCCACATCCAGCATGGCTGTCACCGCATATCTTCCTTTAGATGTAAGTTTCATACCACACCGTATCCACATGGTTTGTAATGGTTAAGATTTTTCCATACCTGAGTAATTTGGTCAAGTATTTATTTGACCATTTTACTCAGGTATTCATCCTCACATCTAAAGTGGTTATTATTCACTCAGAACTTCTTTTCTATCGAAGTCAAAACGCCTCGTAGAATATTAAGTTCTTGGGTTTCTGGTCGAGCACGAGAGAACAAACGGCGCAACTTATTCATCACCTGTCCAGGTTGCTCTTTGTTAATAAACTGGGTCTCAACCATCACCTTTTCAAGATGCTCGAAGAACAATTCGAGTTCTCGATGACGCGGGTATTCTTCCGATTCATTTGGGGAAAACTGGCTTTGCTCTAAGTTCAAGTGTGCAACTCGCACTTCGTAACTGAGAGTTTGTACAGCCATCGCTAGGTTAAGCGAGCTGTACTCAGGATTAGCGGGAATACAAACATGGTAGTGGCACTTTTGTAGCTCTTCGTTTGTCAAACCAGTTCTTTCTCGGCCAAACACGAGCGCAACCGGATGCTTTCGGCCTTCAACTGCAAATTTCTCACCGCATTCACGTGGCTCGAGCATTGGCCATTCTAATGTACGAGAGCGGGCGCTAGAACCCACAACAAGGCCACAATCTTCAACCGCTTCTTCTAATGTGCCGACAATCTTTGCATTTTGAGCAATATCACCAGCACCCGCAGCTAAAGCAAGAGTTTGTTCATCCACTTCACATTGTGGATCGACTAATACTAGTTGGTTTAAACCCATCACTTTCATTGCTCGAGCTGCTGAGCCAATATTGCCTGAATGAGAGGTACCTACGAGTACAATTTTTACTTGATCCAACATCTGTGTTTGCTACCTAAATTAAAACCGCAGAATGTTATCATAGTTTTTTAAGACACCCTAGAGGCAAGCAGACCTCTCTTCTCATTCTTGGTTATTGTTCTCGTCCGCAGTATGATCTGTACACTCAGTCGGCCGCAATTAGAGTAAAAAATAACCACTTCCCTTTTTGATTATCTCTGGTATACTCGCCGCCGCTTTCATTTGTTCTTTAACATCCGTTGGGAAATTCGTATGCATCCAATGCTAAACATTGCTATTCGCGCTGCGCGAAAGGCAGGCAATCATATTGCTAAATCATTAGAAAACACTGATAAAGTAGAATCTACTCTTAAAGGCACTAATGACTTTGTCACTAACGTAGACAAAGAAGCAGAATACATCATCATCGATACTATCAAGCAGTCTTACCCTGAGCACTGTATCGTTGCTGAAGAACAAGGTCTTATCGAAGGTAAAGATAAAGACGTACAATGGATCATCGACCCACTGGATGGCACCACTAACTTTGTAAAAGGTTACCCAACTTTCGCGGTTTCTATCGCTGTTCGTATTAAGGGCAAAACTGAAGTTGCTTGTGTTTACGATCCAATGCAAAACGAGCTATTCACTGCACAACGCGGTGCCGGCGCTCAACTAAACAGTGCACGTATTCGTGTTGCTCAACTAAAAGACCTTCAAGGTACTGTTCTAGCAACAGGCTTCCCATTCAAGCAGAAACAACACGCTGAGTCTTACATCAAGATCGTTGGTGCGCTATTCACTGAATGTGCTGATTTCCGTCGTAGCGGCTCTGCTGCTCTTGACCTTTGTTACGTGGCTGCTGGCCGTGTTGATGGTTACTTCGAGCTAGGCCTAAAACCTTGGGATATGGCAGCAGGTGAGCTTATTGCTCGTGAAGCTGGCGCAATCCTAACAGACTTTGCTGGCGGCACTGACTACATGAAGTCTGGTAACATCGTTGCTTCAAGCGCTCGTGGCGTAAAATCTATCCTTAAGCACATCCGCGAAAACGGTAACAGCGCGATCCTTAAGTAAGATTTGAAAGTCATATATAGCCCGTCACGCTGATGACTTTAGAAAGCCCCGCTCATTGAGCGGGGCTTTTTTATTTCGAACAATCAGCCTGTTTGTAGAAACGGTCGTAGTCAGATAAGTGGTCTATTTTTACGTGCTTAACCTTCCATATTTGTTCCTTCATTAAAAACTGCAGCGAAACCGTGACTGGCTGGTATACATCACCAAAGCCGTTTACAGAAAGACATCCAACTCCTCCATCCTCACTGTACTCTTCAAAGTAAGACAGCTCTGTAACCAAACTTGATGGGATAGATGATAAAAATGGAAATTGATGACCAAATTTTATTGGGTGAGACTTAATACTGTTCAGCTCTTCAATCGATAGATTTGGTCCTGCCATAGCTTCTACCACCTCTATATACTGCATCTTGTATAAATTATTACGTATATCAAGGTAAGTATCGTGGAGTGGACTTGCGATGCAGGGCGTTGAAACACTTAGTAAAACCGGAATAGGTAGAATTCTATTTAGCATAACCAACTAAACCCCAGCTTCACGGAGCGCTTGATCAATTTTACTCGGCTTAAATCTGTACTTACAAAGCCCCCACTCGCACTGCTCTAAAAGCTCACGGACATTTACCTGCCCAGTAACTCCAAAGGAAACAACACCAAAAAGAGAAACACTCCCACTGTATGTCAAAACACCATCACGAGTAGTTTTAAAAGTAACAGAAACGGCTTTTAATTTTATGCCCAGCTCTTCAACCATTTCTTTTGAAACTTCAAACTTAGTAAATCCAAGCTCACCAGATAAAGTTACTTTACCTGACTCATCAACTGCTAACTTGAACCTTTTCCCTCCAGTAACTAGCTTGGTGGTAACACCTTTATTGTGCTTGTAAGAAATCTCTACAAACTTCAGTAACTGTACTTTTATTTCAGCTTGCCTTGACATTATTTCCTCCCGAAATTGTTGAACATACTTCCGATATTCAACTCAATCAAAAAACTACAATTCAAGCTGGAAGTACCTCAAAAAAAAATGAAACTTTCAAATCTATCAGGCATAAAAAAACCGCTGATTGTTCAGCGGTTTTTGTTTTCGGTTCTCAATCTGCCTTATGGCATTTCGTCGAACTCTGCACCCTCTTTTTCTACTTGAGGTGGCATCAAGTGCTCTTTCTGGATACCCAGTTTTAGAGCCAGTGCTGATGCTACGTAGATAGAAGAGTAAGTACCTACAGTGATACCGAGTAAAAGTGCGGTTGCAAAGCCGTGAATCATAGCACCACCCTGCATGAACAGTGCAATTACCACGAACAACGTCGTACCAGATGTAATCAATGTACGGCTCAACGTTTGAGTGATTGAGGCGTCCATAATGTCTGAAGGTTCACCCTTACGCATCTTACGGAAGTTTTCACGAATCCGGTCAAATACAACGATGGTATCGTTGAGTGAGTAGCCCACAACCGTCAGTAGCGCAGCTACGATAGTCAGGTCAACTTCAATTTGTAGAAACGAGAAGACACCTAGCGTGATAATTATATCGTGAGCCAATGCCATTACCGCACCAGCCGCTAGACGCCATTCAAATCGCATCGATACATAAAGCAGAATACAGATCAGCGATACCAAGATCGCTAGACCACCAGCTTCTGTTAGCTCATCACCAACGTTGGGACCTACGAACTCTATACGACGCATTTCTACGCTTTCGCCAGTACCATCTTTGATAGCACCAATGATTTGGTTACCTAGCGTTTCACCAGAAACGTCATCACGTGGACGAAGACGAACCATGACTTCACGAGCACTACCGAAGTTTTGTACTGTCGCATCGCCAAAGCCTTTTGAATCTAGTGCTGCACGAATCTCTTCAAGGTTTGCTGGCTGTTCAAAACCGACCTCGATAAGAGTACCGCCAGTGAAATCTAGACCCCAATTAAGCCACTTGGTTGACAAAGTGAAGATAGAAGCAGCAATCATTATAATTGAAAAAACGAATGCTACTTTCGACCAACGCATAAAGCCGATCGTCTTCTCTGCTTTTAGAATTTGAAACATATTAATTCCCAGCCTTAGATCGACAATTTATCAACGCGTTTGCCACCGTAGATCAGGTTCACGATACAACGTGTACCAATAATGGCGGTGAACATTGAAGTTAAGATACCGATAGATAGAGTAACTGCGAAACCTTTCACCGCACCTGTACCGACCGCAAATAGAATGATTGCAGTAATTAGTGTTGTGATGTTCGCATCAGCAATCGTGCTGAATGCATTCGCGTAACCTTGGTGAATCGCTTGTTGTGGACTACGTCCATCACGAATTTCTTCACGGATACGCTCGAAGATCAGTACGTTCGCATCAACTGCCATACCGACTGTTAACACGATACCGGCTATCCCCGGAAGCGTCATGGTAGCGCCTGGAATCATCGACATAACACCAATGATAAGCACTAAGTTTGCCATTAGAGCAATGTTTGCAATCAAACCAAAGCCGCGGTAGTAAAGCAGCGTAAATAGCATTACGGCAACCATACCCCAGATACATGCTTGGATACCCATATCGATGTTTTGCTGGCCCATTGATGGACCAATGGTACGTTCTTCAACGATAGAGATAGGTGCAATCAGTGCACCAGCACGTAGTAAAAGTGCTAGGTTGTGTGCTTCTGCAGCAGAGTCGATACCTGTGATACGGAAGTTACGACCAAGAGCCGATTGAATCGTTGCTTGGTTGATGACTTCTTCATGCTTATCCAGAATAACTTTGCCTTCAGGCGTACGACGGCCACTGTCTTTGTATTCTGCAAACACGGTAGCCATTAGCTTACCAATGTTCTTCTTAGAGAACGCAGACATCTTATTACCACCTTCGCTGTCTAGCGAGATGTTAACTTGTGGACGACCATATTCATCAACACTTGAGCTTGCATCTGTGATGCTTTGACCGCCAAGAATAACGCGCTTCTTAAGCACAACTGGGCGACCATCACGGTCCATCTTGATTTCACTACCTGCTGGCGCACGACCATTTGCCGCTGCCGATAGGTCAGCTTTATCATCAACTTCACGGAATTCAAGCGTTGCCGTAGCTCCGAGAATTTCTTTTGCACGAGCAGTGTCTTGAACACCAGGCAGTTCAACTACAATGCGACTAGCACCTTGACGTTGAACCAATGGTTCCGCAACACCTAGTTCGTTGACACGATTACGTAAAATCGTAATGTTTTGCTCAACAGCATAGTTACGGATCTCTTGTAAACGTTGCTCAGTAAAGGTTGCAGTAAGAGCGTAACGGCCATTTGAATCAGAATCGACAAAAATCATGTCCGGGTGATTCTTTTCTAGCGTTGCTTTCGCTTCTGCTAATTGCTCTTCGTTACGCAACAACACTTCTACCGCTTCTTTTCCAGAAGGGCGGATTGCACGGTAACGAATCTTGGCGTCACGAAGTTCGCTACGGAAAGCTTCTTCTTGTTGACCAACAAGCTTTTCCATCGCTGCATCCATATCCACTTCCATTAAGAAGTGAACACCACCGCGAAGGTCAAGACCTAGCTTCAATGGTGACGCGCCAATCGCTTCTAGCCAATCGGGTGTAGAAGGTGCAAGGTTAAGTGCAACAATTGTGTCTTTGCCTAGCGCTTCGCTGATGACATCACGAGCACTGATTTGTGTGTCAGTGTCGTTAAAACGAACAAGAATTGATCCATCTTCGAGAGCAATGGATTTATGAGAAAGTTGCTCTTTGTTAAGAGCAGTAGTGACAGCATCCAGCGTTGACATATCTACAGAGGCGCCACGCGCCCCTGTAACTTGAATAGCCGGATCTTCACCGTAGATATTTGGAAGTGCGTATAACGCAGCGGTGATGATGGCAAAAAGCACCATCAAGTACTTCCATAATGGATAACGGTTTAGCACAGCGAGGATCCTTTAGCTGTTTTATAGAGACTTAAGCGTACCTTTTGGTAGCACTGCAGTGATGAAGTCTTTCTTGATTACTACTTCATTGTTCGCGTTAAGCTCAATTGAAATGTAGTCATTGTCTTCAGCAATCTTAGTGATTTTACCCACTAGGCCACCGCTAGTTAAAACTTCGTCGCCTTTGCCCATAGAAGCCATTAGGTTTTTGTGTTCTTTTACGCGTTTCGCTTGTGGGCGATAAATCATGAAGTAAAAGATCACTGCGAACATGCCAAGCATGATTAGCATTTCAAAACCACCGCCTGCTGGCGCGCCTTCTGCTGCTGCGTGAGCCTGAGAAATAAACATTAAAACATCCTCATTATATTTTATTGATAATCAAACAAATTGGGCTTTCGCATTTTAGATTCAAGTCTGAGAGTAACTAATAGAGATCGCTCTCTCAAAAATAACGTGCGTTAGCCTACTTTATTAGCAAAAGCCTCTGGCGACATGCCAAAGGCTTTAATTCTTTTAGTTTTTCAATTACTGCTCTTTTGCTAGTGGTGGCACTTCACGGCCACGACGCTCATAGAACTCAGTAACAAATTCATCGAAGCGATCTTCATCAATTGCTTTACGAATGCTTTCCATCAGACGTTGGTAGTAACGCAGGTTATGGATTGTATTCAAGCGAGCGCCTAAGATTTCATTACAACGCTCTAAATGGTGAAGGTACGACTTGCTGTAGTTTTGACAAGTGTAACAGTCACAATGCGGATCCAATGGTGTTGTATCCGTTTTATGTTTCGCATTACGGATCTTGATCACACCACCAGTCACAAATAAGTGACCATTACGTGCGTTACGCGTTGGCATTACACAGTCAAACATGTCGATACCACGACGAACACCTTCAACCAAGTCTTCTGGCTTACCTACGCCCATCAAGTAGCGAGGTTTGTCTTCAGGAAGTTGAGGACAAGTATGCTCAAGAATACGGTGCATGTCTTCTTTAGGCTCACCTACTGCCAAACCACCAACCGCGTAACCGTCAAAACCGATTTCCGTTAGACCTTTTACCGACACATCACGTAAATCTTCGTAAACACCACCTTGGACAATACCAAATAGGTTGTTCGGGTTTTCTAGCTTCTCGAAGTGGTCACGTGAACGCTGTGCCCAGCGTAATGACATTTCCATCGATTTCTTCGCTTCATCGTGTGTCGCTGGGTAAGGCGTACACTCGTCAAAAATCATAACGATGTCAGAGCCCAGGTCTTTTTGAATTTCCATCGACTTTTCTGCGTCCATGAAAATCTTGTCACCGTTTACTGGGTTACGAAAGTGAACACCCTCTTCAGTGATCGTACGCATCTTACCAAGGCTGAATACTTGGAAGCCGCCTGAATCAGTAAGAATAGGACCGTGCCAGTTCATAAAATCGTGCAGGTCACCGTGCATTTTCATCACTTCTTGACCAGGACGTAGCCACAGGTGGAACGTATTACCTAGCAGAATTTCTGCACCAGTACCTTTTACTTCTTCTGGTGTCATACCTTTAACGGTACCGTAAGTACCTACTGGCATGAACGCAGGAGTTTGAACAGTGCCGCGTTCGAAAGTCAGTTGACCACGACGTGCATTGCCGTTTTTCTTCTTAAGATCGAATTTTAATTTCACGATGCCTCCGGGTGTCAGAGAAACAGTCTGACTGAGTGTTTAGGGCTCTACCCTACTTTAAGGAGCGGTCGCTTTTCCTTGCGAGAGACAAAGCAATGGATGCTTTATTTCCTAGCTTACTGCTAGCACTCGTAAATCTATTTTTAACTACGCCGTTTTCTTCTTGATGAACATTGAATCGCCATACGAGAAGAAACGGTATTTGTTTTCCACCGCATGTTTGTAAGCATTCATGGTGTTCTCGTATCCAGCAAATGCACTCACCAACATGATCAATGTTGATTCAGGCAAGTGGAAGTTGGTGATCAAGCAATCCACCAGCTGATATTCGTAACCAGGGAAAATAAAGATTTCTGTATCGCCAAAGAATGGGGCCAGCTCAGTCCCTTTTTGCAATGCGTCTTGCGCTGCACTTTCAAGTGAGCGCACAGATGTTGTACCAACAGCAATAATTCGTCCGCCACGCGCTTTCGTCGCTTTAATTGCTTCGACGACTTCTTGTGGTACTTCTACGTACTCGGCATGCATGTGGTGATCGTTGATATTTTCCACTTTTACTGGCTGGAATGTACCCGCCCCAACGTGCAAAGTAACGTAAGCAAACTCTGCACCTTTCGCTTTGATTTTCTCCAAGAGAACATCATCAAAGTGAAGGCCCGCTGTCGGTGCCGCAACCGCACCTGGCTTTTGATTATATACCGTTTGGTAACGCTCTTTATCTGCATCTTCGTCTGGACGGTCGATGTAAGGAGGAAGCGGCATATGGCCGATTTCTTCCAGAATTTCTAGTACCGTCTTATCAGAACTAAATTTCAGTTCAAATAAAGCATCATGGCGTGCAACCATTTCTGCTGAATATTCATCATTCTCGCCAACAATAATGGTTGTACCTGGTTTTGGTGATTTAGAGCAACGAACGTGCGCTAGGATGCTTTTCTCATCCAACATGCGCTCCACCAGCACTTCTAATTTACCGCCCGATTCCTTGCGGCCAAAAAGACGAGCAGGAATAACACGAGTATTATTAAACACCACTAAGTCACCGGGTTGAACTTGGCCCAATACATCAGTAAATGTGCCATCAATGAGCTCTCCGGTATTGCCGTCCATTTGCAGCAGTCGGCTAGCGGTACGCTCTGGTTGAGGGTAGCGAGCGATGAGTTCATCTGGAAGGTCGAAATGGAAATCTGATACTTGCATGTTACTTGTCTTATCTATTGGTCAAATCACGTCTAGGCGACGATAAAATTGCGACGAGTTTTTCGCAGCAGACTAGTATATGTTTACATGCTGCAATAGCAAGCAAATCACCAGAATATAGCAGTAAAAGCCATGGTGAAGAGTGTAATAAAACGTGAAAAGCCTCGATGACTTGGCACTATTTTTAATTTGAGCCCAAAAGAGAGAACATGAAAAAAGCAAAGCAGCGTATACCGCTGCTTATTAGTTTGGCATTCCAATCGCCCTATCAAACCTCACGCTTTCGCCACAAGAATAACGGCACGAATAAACCCAATAACCAAAACCCTAGACTGCCACCTTCATCATCTGAGCCTTTGAAATCACAGTTATTGGTCGCAATGCCATCGTGACACTCTTTATTGTCACCACTTTCATTGTTAGCACTTTTGATAAAATTCGGCGCAATGATGTAACGACTTGGTGGCGCATCGGCAGTGATGTAAGACTGTACCCAGTCGTAATAGTGGCTCACCTTGGTGTAGAAACTTGGGATCGTCAAAGAGCCACACGTTGGTAGAATAAGGGGGCCGCCACTAACAATACCAATTTGTTTGCCGGTCGCCACATCGACCAACGGGCCACCACTGTCACCTTTACATGCAGAGTTGCCATATTGAGTATGGCTATCTGGCTCCAATACATGGTTTTGTGTTGGTAGCGTACAAATTTTGGTTTGGTTGTCTCTTGAATCAATGATCCCCGGAAAACTGCTGCCAATTTCTAAACGCTCATAACATTTGTCGATGGGTAAAAATGTGCTAATGGTGGTTTTGAGCGTATTAGAAGGTTCAGAAGCATCCGGCTGAGTAGCCCCCCATCCAAACACTTGCACATTTTCGACACGTTGATTGGTCAGGTAATTATCGTTCCAATCCGCCACCAAACGTGCTTCGATACTCTCCATGTCAACTTTACTCGCTAGGTCAGCAAAGTTCGCGTTTGCCACTGGGCGCGTGAGATACAGCAACGCGATGTCTGAATCTAAACCGGTTTGGATAGGTTTCACGTTGCCATTACTGTCGGTCTCAGCTTTTGAAATCCGGGTGTAATCCGGATGAACCACAACGTGAGACACCGGATAAAAGTTATCAAGCCCTGCAGAATTAAGTTCATACGCATTCGCATTCACCGACAGCTCACCCGGCGGGGTCACATAGTAGGTTGCTTCATTGGTTCCTTGTCCCATCACCACACAGTGCGCCGCAGTCAGTACCCATTGCTCTGTCAGCATCGTTCCACCACACAGCGGAAACTCTGCCATGTTACTTGCTCGCAAAGTAACGCGGTCAACAGGATCGGTTTGTTCATCTCCTAACACAATCGCCTGTGTTGATGGCACACTGAATGCCGCCACTGCCAGCGCAATAAGTTTGTTACACGTTGTTCGTTTCATCTAGGTTGCTGTCTTCAATTTGGTAAGCCTGGACGTATCTTCTTCGAGAGAAGAATCTTGGAAAATCCAGCGAATAAAAATGTGCGATTCAATTCATTGGATTACCTTGGGAACACATTCAATATCAACTAAAAATGCCAACTGACTCGCACACAAACCGACTTATTCAAATTAATAAAAACATCAATAAAACACAGATTACGCAGCCCATCAGCATTGTGCTATTTAATTGATGAAAAACGAGTTAGCTCCCAGATATACAGAAAAATATTCTCTATATTTAAGAGAAGGACAATGCCGCTGGAGGTCTCTATGATCAAGGTTGAAGACATGATGACTCGTAATCCTCATACCTTACTGCGCACGCACACCTTGCGTGATGCAAAAAGCATGATGGATGCGCTTGATATTCGACACATTCCGGTTGTTGATGCCAATAACCACTTACAAGGCTTGGTGACTCAACGCGACATTCTTGCTGCTCAAGAATCGAGCTTGCACCCAGATGAGGCTGAACAATCTTTTACTTTAGACACACCGCTCTACGAAATGATGCACACCAATATCATGACGGCAGAGCCTATCGCGGGGCTCAAAGAGAGCGCTATCTATATGCAAAAGCATAAAGTTGGCTGTCTACCTGTTGTCACCAAAGGTCGATTGGTCGGCATCATTACTGACAGTGACTTTGTGACCATTGCGATTAACTTATTGGAACTGCAAGAAGAAGTGGAACCTGAAGAAATCGAGCAGGAAGAGTAGTACGCAAGCGTATTCTCTTTGTTGTAAGTTTCGTTTTTACACCGGTTAAACGAAAAAAGAGCGGCAGGGTTGCCGCTCAAAATGCCATTACTGACGCTGATTAAGGAAGTGTTTCTCTGCCAATTAGAATTGGTCTTCTTCGGTCGAACCTGTCAATGCTGTCACTGAAGAGTTACCACCTTGGATAGTATTGGTCATTCTATCGAAGTAACCTGTACCTACTTCTTGTTGGTGCGCAACAAACGTATAGCCTTTTTCAGCTGCTTGGAATTCAGGACGCTGAACTTTCTCAACATAATGACGCATACCTTCACCTTGAGCGTAAGCGTGCGCCAGTTCAAACATGTTGAACCACATGTTGTGAATGCCTGCTAGCGTGATGAATTGGTACTTGTAGCCCATGTCTGCAAGCTCTTGTTGGAACTTAGCAATAGTTTCTGCATCTAGGTTTTTCTCCCAGTTGAAGGACGGCGAACAGTTGTACGCCAACAATTGATCTGGGTATTCAGCGTGAATTGCTTCTGCAAACTTACGTGCTTCTTCCAAACATGGCGTAGCCGTTTCACACCAAATCAAGTCTGCATATGGTGCGTAAGCCAGGCCGCGAGAAATCGCTTGGTCGATACCCGCGCGAACGCGGTAGAAACCTTCTTGAGTACGCTCACCTTCGATGAAGTCTTTATCATATGGGTCACAATCTGAAGTAATGAGATCCGCCGCATTCGCATCAGTACGAGCAATAACTAATGTTGTTGTACCTGCTACGTCAGCAGCCAAACGAGCTGCAACGAGCTTTTGTACCGCTTCTTGCGTAGGAACTAATACCTTACCACCCATATGGCCACACTTTTTCACCGATGCTAACTGGTCTTCAAAGTGAACGCCCGCGGCACCGGCTTCGATCATCGATTTCATTAGTTCGTAAGCGTTAAGCACACCACCAAAGCCCGCTTCAGCATCCGCTACGATAGGTAGGAAGTAATCAATACCACCTTCATCTTCAGGCGTCTTACCAGCAGCCCACTGAATTTGGTCTGCACGACGGAATGAGTTGTTGATACGCTTTACTACTGACGGTACAGAATCTACTGGGTAAAGAGATTGGTCTGGATACATCGTCGAAGCGGTGTTGTTATCCGCCGCTACCTGCCAGCCTGACAGATAAATCGCTTCAATACCTGCCTTAGCTTGTTGAACGGCTTGACCACCCGTTAGCGCACCAAGACAGTTTACGTAACCTTTTTTCGCACTACCGTTGACCAGTGACCAAAGTTTGTCTGCACCACGTTGTGCAATTGTGTTTGCAGGCACCATAGAGCCACGCAGTTCCACCACTTCCTCGGCAGTGTAAGTACGCTTCACATTTTTCCAGCGTGGGTTAGTTGCCCAGTCTTTTTCCAGAGCTTCAATTTGTTGGCGGCGAGTTAAGTTAGTCATTGGTCTATCCCTCTTTATAATTTGCACTTTATGCGTGTGCGTTGAGTTTCCGTTCTCAGGCAGTACTTCCCTATCTGCCTTTGAAAATCCTTCACGTTATTGGTGTTACAGTTATTCTTTATTAATCCAGGTAGTCATAACCAGGAACTGTCAAAAAGTTGGTCAGTTCATCGCTCGTCGTGAGCCTTGCCATTAAGTCTGCTGCTTCTTCAAATCGACCTGCATGGTAGCGCTGCTCGCCAATTTCTTGCTTCACGACTTCAATCTCCTCTTTGAGATAGAGCTCGAACAGCTCTTTAGTGACCTTTAATCCGTTGTCTAGCGACTTGCCGTGTTGAATCCATTGCCAGATAGAGGCGCGTGAGATTTCTGCCGTTGCAGCGTCTTCCATCAGTCCGTAAATCGGCACACAACCATTGCCAGAAATCCAAGCTTCGATGTATTGCAGCGCAACGCGAATATTGTGGCGCATTCCGCCTTCAGTGCGCTCGCCTTCACAAGGCTCAAGCAGTTCGGCTGCAGTAATAGGCGCATCCTCTGCACGGCTCACATCCAACTGGTTGGTGCGCTCACCCAGCACAGCACTAAAGACTTCCATAGCAGTGTCAGCCAAACCTGGATGAGCCACCCAAGTACCGTCGTGGCCGTTGTTAGCTTCTAACGATTTGTCAGTCTGGATCTTGTCTAATACTTTTTGATTCTCTTTCGGGTCTTTAGCTGGGATAAATGCGGCCATTCCTCCCATCGCGAAAGCACCTCGTTTATGGCAAGTACGTACCAATAATCGCGAGTAAGCGTTTAAGAATGGCTTGTCCATCGTTACCACTTGGCGATCTGGCAGTACTCGGTCTGAGTGTTTTTTCAATGTTTTGATATAGCTAAAGATGTAATCCCAGCGACCACAGTTCAAACCAACGATGTGTTCTTTAAGCGAGAACAGAATCTCGTCCATTTCGAATACCGCTGGTAAGGTTTCAATCAGCACAGTCGCTTTGATGGTGCCTGTATCCAAACCGAAATAGTCTTCCGTGAAATGGAACACTTCGCTCCACCACTTCGCTTCGTGATGCGATTGCAGTTTTGGAAGGTAGAAATAAGGGCCGCTGCCTTTTTGAAGTAACGCTTTGTAGTTGTTATAGAAATACAGAGCGAAATCGAATAGCGCACCTGGAATGATCTGACCGTGCCACGTAACGTGTTTTTCTTTTAAATGAAGGCCGCGAACACGGCAGATCAACACCGCTGGGTCATCTTCCAGCTGATAATGTTTGCCATTGCCAGGATTGGTGTAACTGATGGTGCCATTAACAGCATCGCGCAAGTTAATTTGACCATCCAGCACTTTACTCCATGCAGGAGACATTGAATCTTCGAAGTCTGCCATGAACACTTTTACATTCGCATTCAGTGCGTTAATCACCATCTTGCGGTCAGTTGGTCCGGTAATCTCCACACGGCGATCTTGCAGATCTTGTGGGATTCCTAGGATCTTCCAACTTCCTTCACGGATGTCTTGTGTCTCTGGTAGAAAATCTGGTAGCTCACCAGCATCAATACGTGCTTGCTTCTCTTCTCTTGCTTCCAGCAACTGTTCAACACGTCCGGCAAATTTTTCACACAGTAGAGATAAAAAGGTTTGGGCTTCAACAGGGAAAATTGCTTGATGTTCTGGAGCAACGACTCCATTCACCTCAAGCATGCCTTGGGTTTGCTTTAGTTGTTGTGTTTTTTGTTCTGTCTGAGCAAGCATAATCATTCATCCTTAACGTGCTTTATCAATCTTGGGCAGTCAGCGTAAAGCTACATTTGTAAGTTATGAACAACAAATTACATCCTTTAACTTTGTGTTCAACTCGTCTAGCCATGCCGATAGATTGCGTAATGCTACGTGTATTTTCAATCTAGACATAAGTCGTATCGGCCTTTAAATAAGCTATATCAACAAGGGGTTTAGTGAAACCCCCAATATAAACAAAACAGAAAATTCAAAGTTTTATTCCGCAAGGTAAAAACCATCTATCAAGCGCCTTATTTTGTAAGTTATTACGTAATAAAATTACATTAAATTTAAAGTCGTTTTATCATTTCAAACAAGCGTATGAATATAGACTGGTAAACAAACACCTTGTATTCACAAGGGCTGAAGAGATGTATTTAAACAGGGGTCAAACAAGGTATGCAGGGCTTTGTGTAAAATTAACATTGTGAAATTTCACTATTTTATGAAAGCTTCATCAAAGAAGAGCTGTAAAATTTTACAAGTCAAAGTTTACCAACAGAATAAAATACTAGAAAGCGCACTGTTTCCAGTGCGCTTTTAGATAAATAATGGAGAAGTAAGGGCTAATACTAATAGCTAAAGCAGCTCTGAAACGACTTCTGCAAGTTGATTAAATGTTTTCGTTCTTGACGAGCTCGGACGCCAAACTAAGCCTATTTCGCGATAAGCTTGTTTACCGGGAGGATCGATCACGACTAAATTCTGGTTATGCAGCAAGCCATGGTCGATAGCCATTTGAGGAATGAACGTTGTTCCCAAACCATTCGCAACCATTTGCACCAGTGTATGGAGGCTGGTTGCCGTAAACGGATTGATTTTTTCTTTGTCTGTTAATTTACACGCTGATACCGCATGTTCCGTTAAGCAATGTTCTTTCTCTAGTAGAAAGACGGATTCGTCAGGTAAATCCGCGTAACGAATCGGCACAGGGACCGATTGGGCTTGATTAGCGCTTATAACCATTCGAAACGGATCCTTACCCACTACTCGGCTTTCCATCCCATCAATTTCGACTGGTAACGCTAAAATAAGCACATCCAGCTCACCATGTCTGAGCGCTTGAAGTAAGTTTGTCGTCGTGTCTTCTCTTAATAAAAGATTCAGTTGTGGAAAACGGTAGTTCACCTCTTGTACCAAATCACACAGTAAAAACGGAGCAATTGTTGGTATACATCCTACTTTTAGCTGGCCTTGCATATCGTCGCCTTGGCACATACGTCCAAGCTCGACCAAATCTTGCCCTTTTGCTAACAGCTCTCGCCCCTGCTTTACTACCATTTCTCCTGTTTGGGTAAAAACCAGTGGACTTTTTTTATCTTTCTTTTCATATAAGGGACAACCAATCAATTCCTCTAAGTTTTGAATACCCTTACTTAAAGTCGACTGACTGACAAAACAACGCTCTGCAGCGTCACTAAAATGTCTTGTTTCATGCAGTGTGACTAAATAGTGTAACTGCTTCAAACTGGGCCATTTATTCATAATTGTATTTGTATCTACCGCCGTTCCAGTGATCGAGTTAAGAGTTTTGTTATTATCGTTTTTTTCGATTAACTCAATCTATTTATTTCGCTTTTTTCAATACTACAATCTGTACTATAGTTTGTCTCGTACAAACACGAACCAAACCGACACAACTGAATTCGGTTTGGAGCTAACCATACTTTTTAGGAGCAAAAAAAATGGTACTAGTAGGTCGTCAAGCCCCTGATTTTACTGCAGCAGCTGTTCTAGGTAACGGTGAAATCGTTGAAAACTTCAACTTTGCAGAGTTCACTAAAGGTAAGAAAGCAGTAGTATTCTTCTACCCACTAGATTTCACTTTCGTTTGCCCATCTGAGCTAATCGCATTCGACAACCGTCTAGCTGACTTCCAAGCTAAAGGTGTTGAAGTAATCGGTGTTTCTATCGATTCTCAGTTCTCTCACAACGCATGGCGTAACACTGCTATCGAAGATGGCGGTATCGGTCAAGTTAAGTACCCACTAGTTGCTGACGTTAAGCACGAAATCTGTAAAGCTTACGACGTTGAGCACCCAGAAGCAGGCGTTGCTTTCCGTGGTTCTTTCCTAATCGACGAAGAAGGCGTTGTACGTCACCAAGTAGTTAACGACCTACCACTAGGCCGTAACATCGACGAAATGCTACGCATGGTTGACGCTCTTAACTTCCACCAGAAGCACGGCGAAGTATGTCCTGCACAATGGGAAGAAGGTAAAGCAGGTATGGACGCATCTCCAAAAGGTGTTGCAGCGTTCCTATCTGAGCACGCAGCTGACCTAGGCAAAAAATAATAGACCTTCACCCTAGCTCAACGGGTGTGATGGTTGGATGTATATAAAGCAAAAAGCTAATGCGGAAAACCGCAAACGCCAATCAGTCTAAGTAAAGTCCTATCAAAGCCCAGAGCCTCTGCTCTGGGCTTTCTTTTTCCTTCAGATAAACCGCCAAAATGAGGTAACGCTTTAGCGTAAACTTTACCTATATTTATCATCCCCTCCATACAGATTCTGCTTACTTGCCCTGTTAATATCTTAGCCACAACACCTATTTGTAACGTTAGCAGGATAAATGAACGTGGTTACTCACCTAGAAGTCTGTATCGATAATATTGAATCTCTGCACTACGCCATTGCTGGCGGCGCCACTCGGATTGAACTTTGCTCCTCTTTGGCTTTAGGCGGACTAACACCCAGTTATGGTTTTATGCAGCAAGCGGCTAAGCTTTCGAGTGTTCCAGTTTATGCCATGATCCGCCCACGCCAAGGTGACTTCTTCTACAATGAAGAAGAGATCGAAATGATGCGTTGGGATATTGAAGCGGCTCACCAATCAGGCTTGAGCGGTGTCGTGTTCGGCGTGCTCACTCAAGACGGTGATATTCATATGCCTTACGCGGCTGCGCTGTGTGAATTTGCTCAAGCGCTTGGCTTAGGCGTGACCTTCCATCGTGCCTTTGACCAGTGTCGTGACGCTGAAAAAACTTTGGAAGAACTGATCAGCTTAGGTTGTGAACGTATTTTAACCTCCGGTCTTGCGCCTTCAGCACCACAAGGGATCGATGTGCTTAGAGCTTTGGTTAAGCAAGCCCAAGGACGCATAGCAATCATGGCGGGGGCTGGCGTTAATGCGAGTAACGTACGTGCGTTAGTAGAAGACACTCAAGTTCCTGAAATCCATCTGTCAGGCAAAACCACACGCCCTAGCCAAATGACCTTTGTTGCTGAACAAAGCAAAATGGGCGCATCCGATGTCGATGATTTTTTAATCCCCATCACAAGTACACAAGCCATAACCGATGTCGTAGCAACTCTCAAATAGACCACCGTAACCTCACGCGCATAGCTTTTGAGTGCTAACATATTGTTTATCAAGGAGTGAGGAAAGGTGTATGTCTAAATTGAAGAAAAAGGAATACGAAAAGGAGCTCAAAAACCTTCAAGTTGAGCTCGTAAAACTTCAAGAGTGGGTCAAACACAAAGGGTTAAAAGTGGTGGTTCTGTTTGAAGGCCGTGATGCTGCGGGCAAAGGCGGAGTGATAAAGCGAATTACAGAAAAGCTAAACCCGCGTGTTTGTCGCGTAGTGGCTCTGCCTGCACCGACCGAAAAAGAAAAAACGCAATGGTACTTCCAACGTTACGTCGCTCATTTACCATCTGCTGGTGAAATCGTTTTATTTGACCGAAGTTGGTATAACCGAGCAGGTGTCGAAAAAGTCATGGGGTTCTGTACTCCAGACGAATACGAGGAGTTTTTACGCTCTTGCCCTGAATTCGAGAGAATGTTGCAACGATCTGGGATTATTCTGATCAAGTATTGGTTTTCGGTTTCAGACGAAGAGCAGGAAAAACGTTTTCTAGGTCGAATTAATACGCCGATCAAACGTTGGAAATTCAGCCCAATGGATTTAGAGTCACGTCATCGCTGGGCGGAGTATTCGGAAGCAAAAGATAAGATGTTTGCCTATACAGACACGAAAAACTGCCCTTGGTGGGTCGTCCCTTCTGATGACAAAAAAAAAAGCGCGCTTGAACTGTATCAGTCATTTACTAAGCCAGATTGATTACAAAGCACTTGAGTACTCACCCATCGAATTACCTGAACTCAATAAAGAAGGTTACGTCAGAGCGCCCATTGATGATCAGACCTTCGTTCCTGATAAATATTAACGTGCTTTCCTTCTCTCTAATAAATAGGCCAGCCTAAAAGCTGGTCTATTTGTTGAAGTCAGTTACTTCAGTACGTCATCAATACTTTGATCACCTAGGTGGCGTACATCTTTCCCTTTCACAAAGTAAATAATGTATTCACAGATGTTCTGGCAGCGGTCCCCCACGCGTTCAATCGCGCGTGCAGACCACATCACTTGCAGAATATTAGGGATATTTTTTGGATCTTCCATCATGTAAGTCATCAACTGACGAATCACCGCTTCATACTCGGCGTCTAGTTTGTCATCTTGTTTGTGCACCTCTGCTGCCGCTTCTACATCCATACGGGCAAACGCGTCTAAAACCTGATGCAGCATATTAATTGCCTGACGGCAGAGAGGCTCTAACGACACTTGGAATTGTCGTTCTTTTGATGATGGGCTTTCAATGGCAACGTAAGCAATACGTGTCGCCACGTCACCGATACGTTCTAAATCAGTGATCGTTTTGATGATAGCCATGATTAAGCGCAAGTCTTTTGCCGTTGGCTGACGCTTAGCAATAATGCGTGTACAAGCGTCATCGATCGAGACTTCCATCGCATTCACTTTATGATCGTCACGCACAACCTTACGCGCCAGTTCGATGTCTTCTTTATGCAAGGCTTGAATAGCATACGAAAGCTGCTGTTCTACCAAGCCTCCCATGGTTAATACATGAGTACGAATCGATTCTAGCTCTACGTTAAATTGTCCTGAAATATGACGTCCAAAGTGCATGATGTTCCTTATTCCGTATAGAGTCGCGACTTAACCGTAGCGACCCGTAATGTAATCTTCGGTCTGCTTCTTCATTGGCGAGGTGAAGATCGAGTCCGCGTCAGAGTATTCAATTAACTTCCCCATATGAATGAATGCAGTATGATCACTCACTCGCGCCGCTTGTTGCATGTTATGGGTAACGATAACGACAGTATATTGAGTCTTCAGCTCATTGATAAGCTCTTCAATAGTTAAAGTTGAGATTGGATCCAACGCTGATGTTGGCTCGTCCAATAACAGGACTTCCGGCTCAATCGCCACCGCGCGCGCAATGACCAAGCGCTGTTGCTGACCACCAGATAAGCCAAATGCGTTCTCATGCAAGCGGTCTTTTACCTCATCCCACAACGCCGCCGAGCGCAAGGATCGCTCCACTGCGTCATCTAAACTGCGGCTGTTTTTTACACCTTGTAAGCGTAAGCCATAAACTACATTTTCATAAATAGACTTAGGAAATGGATTGGGTCTTTGAAACACCATCCCCACTCGGCGTCGAAGTGTCGCAACATCGACATTGGGATGATAAACATTCTTGCCATGTAGACGTACTTTGCCTGTGACTCGACACCCTTCCACTAAGTCGTTCATGCGATTGATGCAACGTAATAACGTCGACTTTCCACACCCTGAAGGACCGATAAAAGCGGTGACTCGCCCTTTGGGAATTTGCATCGAAATATCATGCAGCGCCTGAGTTTGACCATAGAACAGATTAAGGTTCTCGATTGAGATTGCTGTTTGTTCATCCGTTAAATTATGAACGTCCAATGGTGGCTCATAACCTAATGTACTATCAAAATTAAACATACTTAATCTTGTCCTAACGTTCTGTATTTTTCTCGTAAATTATTGCGAATACTGATTGCTGTTAAGTTTAGCCCGACAATCACTGTCACGAGTAAGAAAGAGGTGGCATAAACTAATGGTCGCGCCGCTTCGATGTTGGAGGTTTGAAAGCCAACATCGTAAATGTGAAAACCTAAATGCATGAACTTTCTATCCAAATGCACATAAGGGAATTGTCCGTCAACCGGTAAACTGGATGCCAATTTCACGACCCCCACCAGCATCAGTGGCGCTACTTCGCCAGCTGCACGCGCAATCGCAAGGATCAAACCTGTGATAATAGCTGGCGTCGCCATAGGCAAAACCACGCGCCATAGCGTTTCGAACTGAGTTGCACCAAGTGCCAGAGAGCCATGTCGTACGGAGCTCGGAATTCGAGTTAAACCTTCTTCTGTCGTCACAATCACAACTGGAAGCGTCAGCACGGCAAGAGTTAGTGCTGACCATAACAAACCCGGCGTACCAAAGGTTGGTGCCGGTAACTTCTCCGCATAGAATACGTTGTCGATAGAGGCACCAATCGTATAAACGAAGAAACCTAAACCAAACACGCCATAAACAATCGATGGAACACCCGCTAGGTTTATAACCGCAATACGAATAACTCTGGTTAGAGCATTATTCTTAGCGTATTCATGTAGATAGATAGCGGCGATCACCCCGAGTGGCATCACAATGATCGACATGATGAGTACTAAGAAAACCGTACCAAATATCGCAGGGAACACGCCTCCTTCGGAGTTAGACTCTCTTGGATCTTCAGATAAAAACTTCCAAACCTGTTTTCCCCAATGCATGACTTTATCAGGCAGTGACATTTGGTTTGGATACCAGTAGTCCAAAATGTCTTCGAGCGGAATCGATACTTGTGACCCCGTCATATCCTCGGCAATCAAGGCATAGTCAGAGAGCTGAAGTCGTAAACCATCAAGTTGCAAATCTAACGTCGCAAGCGCTTTTTCTATCTGCTCTTTTTTCGTCTGATTTTCCTTTAAGAAGCTTTCTGTCAGCGTGTCATTCAATTCATGCTTGCGCTTTTCTAATCGCAACTGCTCTAGCTTCCAACCAAGCTCTTTAAGCTGATCGACCACCAAAGAATCAATCTCATGGCGCAGAGTTTCTGCATCATCAAGCTTTTTATTTAGTATCGATTGAATATCACTGGTGTATATATTATCGCCATCTTGAAACGCCACCAGCTTACCAAAGAAATAACCACCGCTACTGCGCTCTATCACCGCCCACTCTTCTGGCGTCGTGGGCTCATCCAACTGCATTTGCAATACGGAGATAAAATCGGCGGGATACAACTCTCGGTTGGCGATTTTGATACTGAGTCGCGTGGCAAAATCTTCATCGTCTTCTAACTGTTGTGCTGCGCTTTCAGGCAAATAACTCTTCGGTACAAAGCTGCGCTCATACACTTGACCAATCAGAATAGTATTTTCATGTAGCACTTCGCCTTGTACAGGTGTCAGCGCTGCAACATTCCACTGATACAAGGGCGCTGGCCAAAAGTAAGTCAGGCCTTTCCAGCCGATAAGGAGTAACAACCCTAATACCGACAACAAACTGATGCTGACTGCACCGCCTGTTAGCCATATCCACGGTGCGCCAGAACGAATCCAATTTAACACGTTATTACTCGCTCTTTATTCAAACCATTATTACAACGCACGGTACTTATCTCTCAGTCTCTGACGAACCCACTCCGCAAGCGCGTTTACTGCAAACGTAAACACAAATAAAATCAATGCAGCTAGGAACAGCAGGCGATAATGCGAACTTCCAACTTCCGACTCTGGCAACTCAACGGCGATGGTCGCCGACAGGCTGCGCAATCCTTCCAAAATATTCCAATCCATTAATGGCGTATTGCCCGTTGCCATTAATACAATCATGGTTTCGCCAACAGCGCGTCCCAGGCCCATCATAATGGCAGAAAAAATACCTGGGCTTGCAGTAAGCAAGACAACATAGATTAAAGTTTGCCAAGGCGTGGCCCCTAATGCCAAAGAGCCATCCGATAAATGCTTCGGTACAGAGAAAATGGCATCTTCGGCAATGGTAAAAATCGTCGGGATAACAGCAAACCCCATCGCTAACCCCACCACCAATGCATTGCGTTGATCGTAACCAATACCATGCTCGGTTAAGAATAAGCGCATATCGCCACCAAAGAACGTCTGCTCAATCGTAGGCGAAATCCACACTCCAAGCCCAATCAGTACCAATATGACAGGCATGAGCACTAAAGCATGCCAACCATTAGGCAGACGATTCCGCAAAGGTTGCGGTATTAATGCCCATAGCCCGCCCATAATCATGGTGCTCAAGGGCAAAACAAACAGCATAACGACGATCGTAATCAAATGATCTTCGACAATAGGCGCGAACCACAATCCCGCGAGGAAACCTATGATCACCGTCGGCAGTGCTTCCATTAGCTCAATCGACGGTTTTACTACACGACGCATGCGTGGCGACATAAAGTAAGCCGTATAAATAGCACCTAGCACTGCGAGCGGTACTGAAAACAGCATCGCAAACATCGCCGCTTTTATCGTTCCAAACGCAATAGGTACTAGGCTGAACTTAGCCTCAAAGTTATCGCTCGCCGAAGTCGATTGCCACACAAATTCAGGCTCAGGATACCCTTCGTACCACACTTCTTGCCATAATGAAGACAATGAAACTTCCGGATAGGCATTGTCCACTTCCGCAACATTTAACGCATTATTTTGCCAAGTGATTAAGTAGCGTTCATTGTTAGACATTGCTGCGATTGCGGGCGCTTGATTGTACGCACGCTTAAACAACACCAGTTTTTCACTGGTTGTATAATGGCTTTGCAACGTGCCGTTGGTGTAAAAGCTATAAAATCCTTTTCGATGAGAATCCGGCAACAAATACTTAAGCTCTGATGCCAATTTAAAATCACGAATATGCGTTAACGTGCGTTTTTCTTCTTGCAGCGTATCAAACCATTGCGACACCCGACCATCGTTGTGCGTCACCAAAAGCGAGTAAGCACCAGCCAATAAGTCTATCGTACGAACGGAATGCTTCTTATCACCTTGAGTGAGATCGACCACCTCTCGCACAGCAAATTTACGTGCGGTTTTCTTTAACACGATCAACTCAGAGCCATCGCGCAAATAAAGCGTTTCACCGTCAGGTGTCAACAACATTTGCTGAGGCGTATTAAAGCCTGAAGAGAACGTAAAATCGATCGTTGTAGGAGACGTACCCAAAGACGAAGCCACTTGCCAGCGAGCTTTCACTTCACCACTTTGCGTCTGCCAAACAACCGTTGGTAAGGGCGTCGAAGCTGCAAATACAAACTGAGTCACAGGATCTTGAGGCGTACTTAGTGTCAGATCCATGCTGGTGTCTAGCTCAATCACTTCCGGAGGACGTGTATTTTCTCTCAATGTAGCATTAAATTCTGGCTTGAAAAGGTTCGCTTTACCCTGCCCATCAACAAATCCATACCAACCTAGCCCAGGAGCAGATTGAGAGAAAGCGACGGGTTTCTGGGCGATTTGCTGTGTATACACCGCAGGTTTCGTAGGATCGTCCATCGACAAATATTGAATCTCACCACTTTGGGTTAGAACGAACGCGAGCTGAGCGTAATCATCCACTGAAATCGCAAGTGGTGTTTCAATATGAGTGGCTCGAATGGCTTGGTTGGTTTTGATCTCCGCATCAGAAAAAAGCGGAATGATCACCATGGCGAGGTAGACAAAGATCAAAATAAGCGCCGCGAGTACGCCGACACCACCGGATGTCACTGCAAGTCGAACTAAACGATCTTTTATCAGTCGTTTCTTATCTTTTTCCTGCAATGAAAACTCGGCTTGTGCCATTTATATCTCTACCTTTTTTGACTTAGTACTAGAATATGTCGTTAAGATGACAATTATATTACAGATCACATTAAACACCTGAAAAGAATACAACTCTTATGCAATGCGTGGTATGAAATAAATCTGTAATGAAAATCTCATAATGTTCTCACTCATCCATTTTTCCAAGATGAGTACGTAATACTTCACTTTTGGCTAGGTAAGGTTATGAGCGCAGAAAAACTATATATAGAAAAAGAGCTGAGTTGGTTGTCTTTCAACGAACGAGTATTACAAGAAGCTGCCGATAAAACCGTCCCTTTGATCGAACGTATTCGCTTTCTTGGGATCTTTTCCAACAATTTAGATGAATTTTACAAAGTACGCTTTGCGGACGTGAAGCGCAGAATCCTAATCAGCCAAGAGCGCGGTGGCAGTGATAGCCCTAAACGACTGTTAACCAAAATGCAGTCGAAAGCACTAAAGCTTAACGAACAATTTGATGAGCTTTACAGCGAGTTGATTCGAGAAATGGCGCGACGTCGCATTTTCTTGGTCAACGAGCAACAACTGGATGAATCGCAACAAAAGTGGATCGCGAAATACTTCCGTAGAGAGGTAATGCCGCATATCACTCCCCTCCTAATGAAAGACGAGATCGATGTTCTGCAATTTCTCAAAGACGAGTACGCTTACATCGCCGTAGAACTGCGTAAAGAAGAACATTACCAGTACGCTCTGATCGAAATTCCGACCGATCACCTTCCCCGCTTTGTGATGGTACCAGAACAGAAAGGAAAGCGTCGAAAAACCATCATCTTACTTGATAATATTATCCGCCACTGTTTGGACGAGCTGTTCAAAGGCTTTTTTGATTATGATGAGCTTAGCGGCTATGCGATGAAAATGACGCGTGACGCTGAATACGATTTACGCAATGAAATCGAGTACAGCTTGCTTGAACAAATGTCAGAGGGTGTCAATCAGCGACTGACAGCAAAGCCCGTTCGCTTCGTCTACGAACGCGATATGCCGCCTCAAATGTTAGAGTTTCTGTGTAACAAACTTAATATCTCTAACTACGATAATCTTATCCCCGGCGGACGCTATCACAACTTTAAAGACTTCATCGGGTTTCCAAATGTTGGACGAGAATATCTTGAAAATAAACCTCTCCCGCCAATGAAATGTGCCGATTTCGAAGGTTATGCCAACAGCTTTGACGCGATTAAAGCGAAAGATATTCTGCTCTATTATCCCTACCACACTTTTGACCACATTAGTGAGTTAGTGCGCCAAGCCTCCTTCGATCCCAAAGTACTTAGTATCAAGATTAACATTTATCGCGTCGCGAAAGATTCTCGCTTGATGAACTCTTTAATTGATGCAGTGCACAACGGCAAAAATGTCACTGTGGTCGTCGAACTGCAAGCTCGCTTTGATGAAGAAGCCAATATCGAATGGTCAAAAGTATTAACCGAAGCGGGTGTGCACGTCATCTTTGGTGCGCCTGGTCTTAAGATTCACTCAAAGCTACTGATGATTAGCCGACGCGAAGGTGAAGAAATTATTCGCTACGCACACATCGGCACAGGCAACTTCCATGAGAAGACGGCACGAATTTATACCGACTTCTCCCTTCTTACGGCAGATCAAGAAATCACTAATGAAGTCCGTAATGTCTTCGGTTACATTGAGAACCCATACCGACCAGTGAAGTTCAATCACCTTATGGTATCTCCTCGTAATTCTCGAACCCAAATCTACCGCTTAATTGATAATGAAATTGCGAATGCTAAGCTAGGGAAAAAAGCCGCTCTTACGATCAAGGTCAATAACCTAGTCGATAAAGGCATCGTCAATAAGCTGTATGGAGCAAGTACGGCGGGAGTGAAAATAAATATGATCATTCGCGGCATGTGCTCCTTAGTACCGGGCATTGAGGGGATCAGCGACAATATTCGCATCATCAGTATTGTTGACCGCTTTTTGGAACACCCACGCGTGGTGATTACCCATAACGATGGCGATCCGCAAGTCTATATCTCTTCTGCTGACTGGATGACAAGAAATATCGATCACCGCATTGAGGTGGCGGCGCCAGTCCGTGATCCACGTTTGAAACAGAGAATTATTGATATAACGAATATCCATTTTACCGATACAGTAAAGGCTCGTTTTATAGATAAGGAAATGAGCAACGCTTACGTACCACGAGGTAATCGCAAAAAAGTTCGTTCTCAAATCGCTATCTATGACTATCTTAAAAATATAGAAAAGCAAACTAGAAAACAAAATTCAGATGCCTCAAATACTTGAACAAGATACTCGCTACATTGCCGCGATAGACCTCGGCTCAAACAGTTTCCACATGGTAGTGGCCAAGGTTGTAGGCAGTGACTTACAACTGGTTAGCCGTCATAAACAGCGTGTTCGCTTAGCATCAGGACTCGACAGTGAATTGAACTTAAGTCACGCCGCAATGGAGCGTGCGCTAGAATGCTTAGCCATGTTCGCTGAAAGGTTGCAAGGGCTTGATGAGTCAAATGTGCGTATCGCCGCCACACACACACTAAGACGCGCTAAAAATGCCCACCTTTTCATCGAGCGTGCAAAAGAAGTGATGCCTTTCCCAATAGAAATTATCCCTGGAGAAGAAGAAGCCCGCCTGATTTACTTAGGTGTCGCGCACACTCAAGTAGAATCCAACTCCAAACTAGTCATCGATATCGGAGGCGGCAGTACCGAGATGATTATTGGACAAGAATTTGAGCCTGAGCTTCTCAACAGTAAACAGATGGGATGCGTCAGTTTTACAGAGCAATACTTTAAAAACGGCAAACTGTCAGGCAAAAACTTCAGTAAGGCGATGTTAGCGGCCGAACAAAAACTCGAGTCCATCGCCTCAACATATCGTAAAAAGGGCTGGGATATTGCTCTCGGCTCATCAGGAACCATCAAAGCGATTCAAGAAGTGCTAGTAGGATTAGGTTTTGAAGATGGCCTGATCACAGCGAGTCGACTGGATACACTTATCGAAACTCTGTGTAAATTTGATTCAATTGAAGATATTGAACTGACTGGTCTAACAGAAGAACGTAAACCCGTATTCGCAGCAGGCGTAGCGATTTTGTCCGCGATTTTCAAAGCGCTTCGCATTGAGCAGATGTTTTTCTCCGATGGTGCTCTGCGCGAAGGCCTGTTGTACGAAATGGAAGAGCGTTTTGCGCGCTCCGATATTCGCATGCGCACCACAGAAAATTTAGCCAACAAGCACCGGGTCGACTTAGAGCATGCCGCTCGTGTTAAGGGGCATGCACGTGAGATGTTATGTCAGGTACGCTCTGAACTAGGCATTAAGAAAAAGAGTGAGTTATTTGACTTACTAGAGTGGGCAGCGTTGCTTCATGAAGTCGGATTAAGTATTAACTTGCGTAGTTTCCATCGCCACTCTTTTTATATTCTGTTGCACTCCACCCTACAAGGCTTCAACCGTGAGCAGCAATTAGTGCTTGCAACATTAGCTCGCTTCCAGCGTAAAGCGCTCAAATTGCAAGAACTACCAGATTTCAACCTCTATAAACAGAGTGACGTTATAAGCCTCATCAAAATATTACGACTTTCTATCGTATTAAATGGGCAGCGTAATGAAGATCCATTGCCTGATATCACCTTATCTATCAAAAATGACGAATGGATTCTCACATGCACAGATGAAGCATGGCTAGAAAACAATAAATTACTTCACGCGGATTTACAGGAAGAACAAGAACGTTGGGACAGCGCGAAGTGGACACTCACTTTCTGATCTCGTACTGCCCATACCTAAGTAAATTACCACCTTCTAAAGAAGGTGGCTTTGTGTGAGCCCCCTAAAAGGGGGCCTTTGTTTAGTCCAGCGCCA
>NZ_JAWOTE010000036.1:0-31777 GCF_033338695.1 Vibrio sp. Vb1166
TTCGATATTATCCATGACCATCCATATTCAATTTTATCGTGCGCTATAACGCCCTGTTAAGGGGTGAGCAACGCAATTCCGAAGCCGCCGCAAACCACCTTAAACACTAAAACCAACGCATAGTAAAAATGCCACGCGTTGCGAATCCCTCTTGAACAGTTTGTTATGTTTTACCACAAGTCACTGACTTTATTGAGAAAGAACTGCTATTTCAAGCTGGTTTTCTGAACCAAACCACAAGGCAAGAACCAACTTGGCCACCAAAAGCGACTAACCCAAAACCAGTAATTCCACTTCCCTGCCCAATGAGGCAACCCGACGAAGCTCCAACAAGCGACCTGTCTTTCCAACCAAAGTGCAAAACAATGGCAAATTGCCGAGGCAACTGCCAAGCCAAAATGCTAATTGGCTAAGAATCCAAAAGCGACTTTGAGCCAGTTAAACTAAAAACCGACCGCCACGACCTGACAATGAAGCAACCCACGAACATTGGTATGTTTTACGGGCTGATTGGTTCAAGAACTTAGACCGACAATACTGATTTGCTGAGTCTACTAGGGACGAATTGCCAGAGGGACAAAGAACTAGAGCCTAAGACCTTTAAGCCTTTGAAATGCAAGTAAACATAACGCCCTGTTAAGGTGTGAGCAACGCAATACCGATGCCGCCGCATACCACCTTAAACACTAAACGCAACGCATAGTGAAAATGCCACACGTTGCGAATCACTCTTAAACAGTTTGTTATACGCGTGCTGACACTACAACAGAACTTTCATAACCTTATGATTTGGCTCACTTTCAACATCAACCGCTAACCAACCTAAAGACTCATACAACGATGGTACATTTGTGTAAACATACAGGTTACTTTGAGTTGTTGCTGATACTTGCCTAACACCTCGATTGATCAGTTCACTCGCAATACCTTGACCACGCCACTCATTGGATACAAAGACTGCGTTAAGCCAAATAACTTCTGAGTCACCATGAGGTTCTGTAAAGCGCGAATAAGCGAGACCACCAATAACTTGGTTCTCTCTGAGAGCAACAATTACCGGTGGAAGGTTAGATTCTAGTTTATAGGTATCTACAAACAGAAAGTCAGACCATTCCGTTTGAAACAGCTTCTCTAGAGCAACCCAATACTCACTCTTTTCATCGCAATTTCTGAACACTACCTTGTTCATATTGGATTATTTCCTCAAAAGCGTATAACGCCCTGTTAAGGTGTGAGCAACGCAATACCGAAGCCAACGCATGGTGAAAATGCCACGCGTTGCGAATCACTCTTAAACAGTTTGTTATAAATCATTGCCACTGTTTCTGTACGAGCCGTTTGACGACTAGCATTAAAAAAGTGAGCACAATTAAACAAACAAAGATAATTACAAACCAACTACCCCAAACTATAAAAATATAGTTAAAGTCATACCTACAAGTACTTAGAGCAAGAGATTTAGCAGTACAAAACTCTCCCATTGAGTTATGTTTGACTGCAACATATAGGGGAATGCAAGCTAGAATACTAGAAACAACAATAGACACGATAAAGTGTTTTAAACGGCACATTTGGCTGGGCTCCATGGTTGCTCAAGATATAGCTTGGCTACACGTGCGCCGTAATCGCTAACTACTTCAGCACCCAAAAAATTATAGATCGTAGCTATTTTTCTTATCGTCGGATTTTCAATACGTGCCTGTATTCTAGATAATAGAATGATCCCGAACTCAATATTGTAGTAAGGACAGCCTAGGGCTTCTTTGTTGACGCCAATGTCTTTCCAATATGAATAATGTAGATTCATCGGCAATATGGTTTTTCTCAAAGGATAGACTTTATCATACCAGCCATGAGTAGTTTCCATATACATTATTGCTGCGACTAGACGTGGGTCTACACCATGTTTCTTTGATTGATGAATTATCAAACCGCACCATTTGCCAACTTCACTGAAGCTATCTATTTCGTATAATGGCTTTCTACCGACTGCGCTATCGCTATCAACGATAGTAAATATTGCAGGTGTATCATTGATAATGCTTAACTTCCTTTCCGCTGATTTATTCAGAACAGGTATGTCGTTCATGTCTTATTCCCTCAATTAAAGCAAATATGATACAAATCACATACCAATAAAGTCATCTTAATATTCTGTTTTCAGACACTAATCTCAATCTTGATTTATAACGCCGCATTAAGGTGTGAGCAACGCTACCACCTAACCTAAACCATTGCACCGTAAACACGAAACCCAACCTTGAACTGAAAATGCCAAGCGTTGGGAATCACTCTTAAATGCTTTGTTATAGCTCGGCTAGTTTTCTTGAAGCTCCCTGCACCTAGGACAAACTACTTTTCCCGCTGGGATTGTATAATTACAAGCCATGCAAGATCTCTTGAGGTACTTAGGATCATAGTATGTATCACTGGACTTGAGAGCATATTGTGCGTCAGTGTAATGTTTCTCTTTTTCAACTCTAGAACTACAGTGTCTACACCTTATTGCTTCAGCTTTAATAAGCTCAGCGCAATAAGGACACTTACGGTAGTGACCTGAGTCTAACATACTTGCTTCTCGTTTATCTGAAGAGATAAGCGCAATGATAAAGCCGACTAAGGGAGAAAGAATGACAGCCAAAAAGAAATAGAAAATAGCTGATTGCCCTTTTGTAGCTGCATATTTCCCTACTAATATTGCGAACACTAACCAAAGCAAAAAGACAAAAAACATAGCGATACCCTCGAATGCCTAACCAACAGTATAAAGATAGGAAGCTATGGCAAATTCGTCTATGTGGCGCATCGAACTCAGAGCTATAACGCCTTGCTAAGGTGTGAGTAACGCAATACAAAAGCTACCGCACAGCGCCTTAATCACCATAAGCCACCGCATAGTAAAAATGCCACGCGTTACGAATCACTCTTAAGCAATTTGTTAGTACATGCGCTACTTCTATTTATGCGCTCCAAGATATTGAAAACTGGCATGATATGAAAGGCTTTGAACACTGAAGTGAGACGGGCACCTACAAAACTTAAAATCGATAGAGAGACGAGAGTTGGCTAGAAGAAAAACGTACTGAACTCACCTACTTTTACTGAGTTCAAATTAGAAAAGGATTCGTTCCTCGCACTTCGACAGCAACACCAAAGAAAGACAATTTTGACTTAGTAAAAAACACGAAAAAGAAGAAGCAATAAAGAAATAGATTAAGAGTTAGAGACCGTAAACGATGAAGTCAAAGCGAACACTCCGCATATAGTGCCACCGGAAAGAACGTGAAAGGTACAAACTGAAAGGTGTAAAGGCGAGCGCCAAAACAGATAAACACCAAAACTGATGACCTTTGATGTCAAACCCGTACTAACGCCTTGTTAAGGTGTGAGGCACGCAATACCGAAGGTTCCGCATAACACCTTAACTACTAAAGCCAACGCATAGTAAAAATGCCACGCGTGCCGAATCACTCTTGAACAATTTGTTATACGAATTTCTTCAGTGCCAACACTTGCTGTTCAAATAACTCACAATCTGACTTTGAGTATGACTTAGCGACATTAACCCATTGAACGCCCGTTTCATCTATGTGACGAAACTCGACTTGAAGTGCATATTTAGAACAACGAAAAAGAGCAAAAACCAAACCTACAACCGTCAGACTAAGAACTAAAACTAGTAGCCATTGTGGCACCTCTTCCAACCTTGGAATAACTAACCAAACTGCCCCTGAAAAAACACATACCCAGAATAAAACTTGACCTAAATTATCAAGAAAACTTAACTTTTTAACCCTAACATTGTTTATCTTAGACAAAGGATATGAGTCTTTCTTAAACCTGAACTCTTTTGAATCCAAGTTAAAATCATTACTTTTGTACATAATTTCCCTCTATTCGTATAACGCCGCGTTAAGTAGTGAGCAACGCAGACCACCGACCTAAAACATTGTGCCGTAAACACTAAAGCCGATTAAAACCAAAAATGCCACGCGTTGCGAATCTGCCTTAAACGCTTTGTTATACGTTTATATTTCTGATGATCTTATTGCAAGCACTAACAACATCGGAACGATAAAACTTCATCGTTTCAACTAGCTCTTTATCAGCTTTTACGAGAAACTCCTCTGAGCAATTCAAACGAACATGATTAAGTGGTAAATGGTCCGTCTCCGATGCTATGAGACCAAATACGTGGTAATCAGTGTTCCAGCATTGCCCATACATTTCGTTTCCAATACGCGATAATGCAATTATGTTTTCTATATAATTATCATCTGTTTCGAGTAGGTTCTTTGCTAGTTTAATCGCTTCTTCAGACATTTTCTTGCCTCCGATCTTCCCAAAACGTATAACGCCGCGTTAAGTGGTGAGCAACGCTACCACCTTACCTAAACCATTGTGCCGTAACCACTAAAGCTGAATCAAACAGAAAATGCCAAGCGTTGGGAATCCGTCTTAAACGCTTTGTTATGTAGCTACTCGCCATTACCCAAATCAAAAAGGTTTATACCACCAGAACTATCTAGACTGGTATTCGTCACTTTACTATTAGGTTCTACATTTACTTCTGCATATAGTAAGTAGCTTTCAAATGATGGGACTTCAGACACATTAAATAGGATCTTTCCAACAGACTTTTGAAAACCCAACAAGTCGCCAAGATCTTCATGTAGTTCCAAAGCCAACTCTTTACTATATGGCCGCAACATGCCATAAGAAATTGACTTATAGAATCGGTCATTACTGCGATTAACCTGGTTCAATACCCAACTAATCTCATGAAAGGAATAGGTGTTCTTTTTTCCAAATTTAGCACACAGCTTAGGAGCTACGTCTTTAGCCACTGACTGAACATAGGCCTTTTTATTCATGAGCTTAAGCATATCTATCCTCCTTGCTACATAACGCCGCATTAAGGGGTGAACAACGCATTCCACCCAAACTAAGCCATTGTGCCGTAAACACTAAAGCTGATTCAAACCAAAACTGCCAAGCGTTGTGAATCCCTCTTGAATGCTTTGTTAGTTGCCAAACCCAAGGCTTGGATTTGGAGTTTATTACCGTTTTGCCAACACTGATTTTACGTGCTTTGAAAAACTCAAATCAGGCGTAGTTTTAAAGCGACTGTCAACGAAACCACTTGGAACAGATAGCGACGTAGAAAACGGACTTACAACACCAAAAAGCTCTTTTGAAAAGACAATGTCACCGAGCTGCTTTTCAGCAAGTGAATCGGTTTCTGAAACAGAAAATCCAACCACAAAAGAAACCTGAGAACGATTTCCACAAACCCAAAGAACTAAAAATTGAAATACGAAAACCTAACCAAAAACACACGGACATTAGGCCTAAATGTTTTTGTTTTAGCTGCGTTTTTCTCGTTGGCAACTAACGCCCTGTTAAGGTGTGAGCAACGCAATACGAAAGCCTCCGCACACCACCTAAATCACTAAAATCAACGCAGGGTAAAAATGCCACGCGTTGCGAATCCCTCTTGAGCAGTTTGTTAGTCGCGAGGCACCGAGCGACAATTTTAAGCCGAACTAAACTTTGCCAACAACAAACTTTATGTGCTTTGATGCATTTAAGTCAGGCGTAGTCTCAAAGCGGCTACTCAATGAAACCACTTAGAACAAACAACGTCGTAGAAAACGGACTGACAACACCAAAAAGCGCTTTTGGAAAGCCAATCTCACAGTACGGACTTTCAACAAAGTCACTGAAACCACGTGGAACTTACCACACCAGAGAAAACGTCATTTCAGCGAGTAAATTGGCTTTTGTAACAACAAACTCACCGAGCGGAGTTGCAACCAAAAACAAACTCTCGATTGCCCTGTTCTGTCAGCACCAAAGAACAAAACAATCGCTAGAACACTTGCAAAATTTTGGACTCAAAACAGCTAAAACTAAGTTCTAAGGATCGACGATGAATCTGTGTTCCAAACAAACTGCTGCTAAATTTTAAGCTCAGAAACATGATTTTGATTGCTAGCTTTTTCTGGCGACTAACGCCCTGTTAAGGGGTGAGCAACGCAATACAAGAGCCGCCGCATACCGCCTTAAACACTAAAACCAACGCATAGTGAAAATGCCACGCGTTGCGAATCCCTCTTGAACAGTTTGTTATATGCTGTCTTCAAACATTGCATTTAAAATACCATACACCATTTCATGGCACGTGGAATTACCTCCCAAATGAACTAACTCATTATCACTGTCACCACTCAGAAACGCCAAGTAAGGATGTGCTTCATCACCATCAAAGCTAATGCTTGAAGAACTGTCGATCATACTTGCAACTTCAAAAGAAATATTACCTGTTAGTTCTTTTAGCAATGCTCCCTTAATACCAGCTCTTTCCAAATGTTCGGCAATACGTGCAATCATCTCACCAGTAAATACTTCCTGTTGAAGCATAAAATTATCTGTGTCTACTTTTAACTCCATAGGTACTTCATTCCTTTGTCTGGTATTGCATATAACGCCCTGTTAAGGGGTGAGCAACGCAATACCGAAGCCGCCGCATACCACCTTAAACACTAAAACCAACGCATAGTGAAAATGCCACGCGTTGCGAATCCCTCTTGAACAGTTTGTTATGTGCGTGCTAACTGAGGTACTTTTGCCAATGTTGCTGCCCTTTCAAAACTACTCTGTAATCTTTGTAGTCCAATGAACTGTAGGGCTTTTTAGCTGCAACATTATCATCACCGACTTCTAGTGTGATTTTGAGGTAATCATTATCACGACAATACTGTTCGATACCATTCAATTGCGCCTTGCCAACCCCTTTACCGCGAAAGCTGTCCGACACCATAAAATCATGGATATTCATAACTCTTTGCGCACGATAAGTTGAGAACGATTCAAAGCAAACCGCAAAACCAGCAGGCTTATTGTCGACAAAACTGATAAATCCGTGGAAATAAGGCAACGCAAATAGCCGAGCAATTACTGAGAGATCTAGTTCAACTGAGAATCCAGACAGATACTCTTTGAACAGAGTCTCGAATATACTTTTGTCCTCAATGCTTTCTGTTTCGATACGCCTGATTGTGATTTCCATATTCATTTCCACCAAAGCACATAACGCCGCGTTAAGTGGTGAGCAACCCGACCACCCAACTTAAACCGTGCCACAGTAAACACAAAACTCAACCAAAACAAAAATGCCACGCGTTGCGAATCCGTCTTTAACGCTTTGTTAGCTTACTACTTTCCGAGCATTCCAAACTAAAACAACAACTTATTTTGACATTAAACGTGAAGTCGAAATTATAAACATAGCCGATAACTTCAGGCGATGAACTTAGTATTAACTTGAGCTTAGCCAAAACCGCCGAGCGTGGAGACTCACGGAACTTCACCCACCAATGCTCGTATTAGATTTGCCGCTTTCAAGTACAAAACTTTGCCATGAATGAAATAGAGGCGGAGCTGAAATTACCACCAACAAACCAAGACCAGACCAAGAAAGCTTACGACCTCACACGGTAATAATGACCGCTAAAAAATGTTACTTGCTACCGAAGATACAACCAAAATATTTGCCAATCAGAACGCTCATTTTGACGATATGCCCAAACTAACATCAGCTATATGAGTTTGATTTTTCAGACTGTAAGCTAACGCCTTGTTAAGGTGTGAGGCACGCAATACCGGAGCCCCCGCATACCACCTTAACCACTGAAATCAACGCATAGTAAAAGTGCCACGCGTGCCGAATCACTCTTGAACAATTTGTTATGTGGCGGACTTTTTAAATTATTGAGACAGTTGCCAAATACATACCTATCCAATACATAATGTAAAATACCCAATCATCTAACCGTTCAGCAAAGGTTTCTCCTTTCCACGTTTGCTCAGTCCACCCAAGTCGCCCCAATGTTGCAACAGCAAAGCAAAAAGCTGATCCAAGAGCTAGTACACTTTGGCTCGTTGGTATACCTAAGTCATAGCAATCCACAATGAAACCGACCCCAACTGCACTACCCATAAAAAGCAGAGAAAGGAAAAAATTTCTCAGTAATTTCATTGTTTTATTCAAATTTAAAATCCTGATGTTTTAATCGAAGAGCCACATAACGCCAAATTAAGGTGTGAACAACGCTAACCACTCTACCTAAAGCATTGTGCCATAAACACTAAATTCACTTAAAGTGATAGCGCCAAGCGTTGTGAATCACTCTTAAATTTCTTGTTATATGCGTGGTGACATTGGCGCGAAAGGTATTTCGCATACTTTCAAGTAAGGCTCCTCTCCAAAAGGAGACTCTGCTAATTCAATTTCTCCGTGCGATGTATAAACGTCAAACAGGGCATTAATTTCCACCAAATCACCTTCAAGCTCAATGACTCTATCATTTGCGCTACTACACCCTCCACGCTGTCCAAGTTTGAAGGCTAGATACATTTCGTGTATCGACTTAACTACAAGCGCGCAATGAGTCTGCTCATGTCGATAGAGCTTCTCAAGATATGGGCGAAACTCCTCAGCTGATTCAGCTGAAGTCCTAGACATTTCAAACTTCGGAAGTGCATAGGTAACTTCAAGATCAAATTCATGAATTTCGCAAGAATCATCATGCGTATGGAAGTCATATTTCCACGCGGTGTACCCGTCAAAGCCCTCATTTACTAGAAAGTCAGGTCTAGAGTTAAAAGAGTGTTCAATTTCCTCAACACTATTGCCGCTAATCTTATACACTTCAAACTTTTTCTGGAAGGGAAAGTCTAACCTAACGTCAGCATTAGCCTGATTGGAGGCCATTAAGCAAGCTATTGAAAGTGCGATTTTTTTCATCATTTTCCTTGAAGCATATAACGCCCAATTAAGGTGTGAGGCACGCAATACCGATGCCGCCGCATACCGCCTTAATCACTAAAACTAACGCATAGTAAAAATGCTACGCGTGCCGAATCACTCTTAAATTGTTTGTTATAAAGCGGACTCTACGTTAAACGCCTTTTCTAACCACACCGAGCTAATGTACTGTCCATTTTTCTTTGCATACTCATTGAAAACTCCGACTTCTCTGAAACCAAACCGTTTGTGTAATGCCACTGATGCGTCGTTTGGTAATGCAACACCCGACAATACACGATGAACACCATAAGCACGAATTGATGAGAACAACTGAGTATATAGTTTAGAACCTAAACCTTTCCCTTTAGCTTCTTGTGCCAGATAAACGGTCACTTCTACGGTGTCGTCAAAAGCTGAAATTGCTCTGTACTGTTGGGAACATGCAAAACCTAGCAACACGCCGTTTTCTTTGGCTACATATAGTTGATATTTGGTAGTACTAGAAAACTGAGAAAACCATTTCTGACGATTTTCCAGAGTAAATGGAACTTCCTCAAAGCGTGCATTAGTGTGCTCAATATAAAAATTAAAGATGTCGGTGATACCAGCAACATCTTCAAGTTTACCTGTTCGAATTTCCACGAAATTTCCTTTTTCTTCGAGCTTTATAACGCCCTGTTAAGGGGTGAGCAACGCAATACCAAAGCCACCGCATACCACCTTAAACACTAAAACCAACGCATAGTGAAAATGCCACGCGTTGCGAATCCCTCTTGAACAGTTTGTTAGGCGACATTTCTACGTTTAACTTCTTTCTCATACGAAGATTCGTTGTATAGCCAAATAGCCCAAAATGCGAAAAACATCCCGATCGTGTAAATTGAGTAATTAAGAGCATTATCCGATAAGAAAATCGTAATGCTTGCCGCATCAGAAGATGGATAAAGGAAAATAACATTAAAAATTATGTACAAAATGGCTGTGACGAAAGTTGTTCTGAAAAGCCAATTTAAACATCCTTTCTTTCGAGATTTTTGCCAATTATCAAATGCTTTACCATTCATTAATCCACTCCTTTTCTATTAACTGAAGCTAGATTCACGCCAAGATACTATCACTACTCTATCGTTGATCTCATGTCGCCTAACGCCCTGCTAAGGGGTGAGCAACGCAATACAGAAGCCGCCGCATACCACCTTAATCACTAAAATCAACGCATAGTAAAAATGCCACGCGTTGCGAATCCCTCTTGAGCAGTTTGTTAGTTTGCAAACCCAAAGCATTGATTTTATGTCATTTTAAACTTTGCAAACAATAAGCTTTATGTGTTTTGATGCATTTAAATCAGGCGTAGTCTAAAAGCGGCAAGTCAATGAAACCACGTGGAACAAACAATGCCGCAGAAAACGAACTCACAACAACAAAAAGCACTTTTGGAAAACCAATCTCACAATGCGGACTTTCAACAAAGTCACTGAAACCACATGAATTTACCACACCAAAGAAAACGTCATTTCAGCGAGTAAATCTGCTTTAGTACCAACAAACTTAACGAGCAGAGTTTCAGCAAAAAAGTTCAACTAAGTTAACCCAAAAGTCACCGTACCAAAGAACAAATCAACCATTGAAACCATGTCACTTTTGGATTTTCACCACGTGAGTTAACACTGAAATTGAACGCCGATACGACGATTTCGACTTTGAACTTTTACCACTAGATCTTGCGATATTGCTGCGTTTTTCCTCTTGCAAACTAACGCCCTGTTAAGGTGTGAGCAACGCAATACCAAAGCCGCCGTATACCACCTTAAACACTAAAACCAACGCATAGTAAAAATGCCACGCGTTGCGAATCACTCTTAAACAGTTTGTTAGCACTTAGATTATCGCTGCTTCACAAACGCTATTGCTAACCCAGAAGACACGAATGTGATACCTGCACCAATATTTAACCCTGACACTAGTTTAGGCTTGTTTCTAAACCACTCAGACAATTGAGAAGAAAACACACCCATTAAGCTAAAGCCAATTGCTGTTAATGCTGCAAACCACACACCGTAGCCAATCATTTGAGTTGTCACTGAGCCTAAACTTGGGTTTACAAATTGAGGTACAAAAGCAAGAACAAACATACCTGGCTTCGGATTAAGTGCTGCTGATAGAAACCCAGTAGAAAAGATAAGTTTCAGAGACTGTTTTTTCGCTGGTTCCAGTGAGAACAGGTTTCTCGTACGGAGTACTTTCACACCTAACCATATTAGGTAAGCAGCACCAACCAGTTTTACAACATAAAACGCCACTTCAGAGGTTTGAATTAAAAGGGTTAGCCCGAATGTTGCTGCGACTACATGAAATAAAATACCAGCACCAGAAGACATGCCTGACATTACTGCCGCCAGTCGACCTTGGCTTAAACCTCTACCTATAGCGAGCAAGTTATCCGGACCCGGCGAGATCACCAAAAGTAAACAAGCTAATGTATAAGTAACAAATACCTCTAATGGAAACATAAAACCTCCTTGTTGAATGATTCTGAGTGCTAACGCCCTGTTAAGGGGTGAGCAACGCAATACCAAAGCTGCTGCATACCATCTTAATCACTTAAACCAACGCACAGTAAAAATGCCACGCGTTGTGAATCCCTCTTAAACAGTTTGTTAGCTGCGTACCAACATTTTTGCCACATCAATTGCGACAACTTCAGTACCACAGAGGTTTGCATCCCAATTGAGACCCACAAGATGTCCATCGCTATGAATACCTTTTAGCCAATTATCAACGAATGAATCTAGGTTAATTGGAGTTGGGACATACAACTCCCAATCACCAATTGCGACCCGACTTGCGTATGCTCTATCTGACCAAAAAACATAAACTGATGCGTCTGGATACTGATTCGAATTACAAACTGCCCAGCCACCATCAGGATGCTGAAGTCCCCAAACAGTTCGATTTTCGATTACTCTGTCGATAAATCTTATGTAATTGGAACTTGATGTAGCTTTATCTTGGAGCATCATTTTTCCTCTAAGCAGCTAACGCCCAATTAAGGTGTGAGGCACACAATACGATGCTCCCGCATACCACCTTAATCACTAAAACCAATGCATAGTAAAAATGCCACGCGTGCCGAATCACTCTTAAATTGTTTGTTAGTTGCCCATCTCAAAGCCTAGTGCTAACATTTGTACACACACCAACAAAGGAATATATCATGGACACTAGAATTCAATTTCGTGTTGATGAAGAAACAAAACGCCTAGCTCAACAAATGGCTGAGAGCCAAGGTCGAACTCTAAGTGATGCTTGCCGTGAACTTACTGAGCAACTCGCTGAACAACAAAGAAAAACATTATCTCACGATGCATGGCTAACTGAACAAGTAAACCTAGCATTTGAGAAGTTTGACTCAGGAAAATCTGTTTTCGTTGAGCACCAAACTGCTAAGTCTCGAATGGAAGAGCGCAAAGCCAGAATCCGTAATCGAGGTAAGCAATGATTTTATGGGAAGAAGAGTCACTTAATGATCGTGAAAAGATCTTCGAGTTTCTCTATGACTTCAACCCTGATGCGGCAGAAAAAACTGACAACCTCATTGAAGCAAAAGTAGAAAACTTGCTTGAACAACCTTTAATGGGTGTACAACGAGATGGCATCCGCGGACGATTGCTCATTATTCCTGAGATTTCGATGATTGTCTCTTATTGGGTCGAGGGCGATATCATCAGAGTTATGCGAGTACTCCACCAGAAACAAAAATTCCCTATGGATTGATTGCTTCCTCTGGGGAACTAACGCCCTGTTAAGGTGTGAGCAACGCAATGCCAAAGCCGCCGCATACCACCTTAAACACTAAGCGCAACGCATAGTAAAAATGCCACGCGTTGCGAATCACTCTTAAACAGTTTGTTATGTAAATTTCTGAAATTAAACGATATATAAACCACAGTTTTCGTCAAACTGAAAATGTGTATTAGGTTTTGAAACTTCTTTCGCTTTATTGATACAGCGATTTATTCGGTTAGTTAATTGAGTTTCGCTGACATTCCTTACAAGTGATACTGAAAAAGAGAAGTCGTAGTCAGGGCTAGTAAAACTGTAATGCCTCGCAGATAAATCTGATTCTTCAAACTTTTGTTCAAGTTGAGCATCCAATAGCTCAATTATTTTCGCTTTAATTTCTGATAATTCCATCTCAATTCTCCTTATTCTCATGATTTACATAACGCCGCGTTAAGTGGTGAACAACGCCAACCACCAAACTTAAACCATTGTACCTTAAACACTTAACCCGACTATAACTGAAATCGCCAAGCGTTGTGAATCCGTCTTGAACGCCTTGTTAGGCGAAGTTTCCCACCGGAGTTTAAGGTTGTCTGAAAGCAGATTACCCGAAACAAAATAAGCAACCAAGCACCCACTGACTTTTTGTGATTCAAGAACCACAAAACTCACTATGTTTCAGCCAAAATTCCAACGACCACGAAATGCGAATTTGCAGCGACTAAGTAGTTTTTGAACCTGAGAAACCCAAAGCTGCAAACTTAAAGCGAGAAAGAAAACCTCGATTAACTTGCCCTTGCCACACTTTGAGCCAATTAAACTCGCCACTAACCGTCTCCAAAAACCAATGAGGCAACCCACGAATTTTGGCATGTTTTACGGCAGGAGAGATTCAAGAATTTGAGCCGACAATGCCAAGTTGCCGACTTAGAAAAACGAATGCTCAAAGAGAACTAAGAAGATGAGAACAAAGAACTTTACTGCCCGTCGCCTAACGCCTTGCTAAGGTGTGAGTAACGCAATACAAAAGCTACCGCACAGCGCCTTAATCACCATAAGCCACCGCATAGTAAAAATGCCACGCGTTACGAATCACTCTTAAGCAATTTGTTAGTACATGCGCTACTTCTATTTATGCGCTCCAAGATATTGAAAACTGAGATGATATGAAAGGCTTTGAACACTGAAGTGAGACGGGTAGCTACAAAACTTAAACTCGATTTAGAAACGAGAGTTGGCTAGAAGAAAAGCGCACTGAACTCCCCTACTTTCACTCACTTCAAATTAGGAAAGGATTCGATCCTCGCACTCCGACGGCAGCACCAATTGCAACCAAGATTCACTCAGAAGCCGCCACAAAAATAAAGAAACGCCAAAGAAATAGACTAAGAGTTAGAAACCGTAAACGGTGAAGTCAAAGCAAGCACAACACATATAGTGCCACCGGAAAGAACGTGAAAGGTACAAACTGAAAGGTGTAAACACGAACGCCAAAACAGATAAACACCAAAACTTATGACCTTTGATGTCAAACCCGTACTAACGCCCTGTTAAGGTGTGAGCAACGCAATACCGATGCTCCCGCATGCCACCTTAAACACTAGACGCAACGCATAGCAAAAATGCCACGCGTTGCGAATCACTCTTAAACAGTTTGTTATGTGTTTGCGTGCTGAAGTTGAAAATGCAACTGAGACATTAGTGATTGATATACTTTCATAGTAAATACTTGCAAATTTTCCATACAAAACTCACCACCAATAATTGGATGCAGATCCCAACCTAAGCATTCGTCTTGTTTTGGTTGTAGCCCGTGTTCGAGCGCCAAGTCATACCAACTAGTTAAAAAGACATTATCACACCAATCTTGTGATTTATTCATTTTATTGTACTCATGAAAGTCCGAAGCAATTGTTTCATAGGTACCATCTAAAACCGATAACAATGAAATTGAGCCATCCACTTCACCAAATAGCCAGTCACCCATGATGGTTAGATACAAAGGTTTCCCTGTAGGATTAAGCAACCATTTCCACTGAGGTAACAAGGTATCTATTTCTACGTCCGAGACTTCCCAAATAAACTGCATTTTTATCTTTCTCACTCTGTTTAGAAACCCATTGACACATAACGCCTTGCTAAGGCGTGAGTAACGCAATACAAAAGCTACCGCACAGCGCCTTAATCACCCTAAGCCACCGCACAGTAAAAATGCCACGCGTTACGAATCACTCTTAAGCAACTTGTTAGTACATGCGCTACTTCTATTTATGCGCTCCAAGATATTGAAAAGTGGCATGATATGAAAGGCTTTGAACACTGAAGTGAGACGGGCAGCTACAAAACTTAAACTCGATTAAGAGACGAGAGTTGGCTAGAAGAAAAATGCACTGACCTGCCCTACTTTCACAGGCTCAAATTAGAAAAGGATTCGATCCTCGCACTCCAACGGCAGCACCAAAGAAAGACAATTCTGACGTAGTAAAAACCACGAAAGAAAAGAAGCGCCAAAGAAATAGGGTAAGAGTTAGATACCGTAAACGGTGAAATCAAAGCAAGCACAACGCATATAGTGCCACCGGAAAGAACGTGAGAGGCACTAACGGAAAGGTGTAAAGACGAGCGCCAAAACAGATAAACACCAAAACTTATGACCTTTGATGTCAAACCCGTACTAACGCCCTGTTAAGGGATAATAAAATAAGCATAAAATCCATAAAATACAGTAATTTATAAAACAAAATAGATATAACTCAAAAGGATATGTAGCACATGTGTAGCTATCGAAGTAAACAGCCATAAAGCTCTACTAACTCACATTTGGACAGAAATGCGTTAGAGCAAGGAGTCTAAAGGTGGGTCGTGGGATGAGGAAAAATATGGTACTCAAATAAAGTTTACCTTGACCCCATATATCCATGTTATCAATCAATGTAATGAGTTCGGTAACTAGGAAATAGATAAGTAACTGATACCGAGAAGCTCAAGAAAGAGTTTGAGCTATTGACTGATGATATTAAAGACTGCCTAGATTTTGATGATTAACTACCTACAGTTGTGACGTTTTTCACAAAGCCCTGATTTTTACAGGGCTTTGTGTTTTCTCCTATTGAAATGATATACAACGGACACCATATCGTTATTGTCTATTTCACAGGATAAGATTATGAATACTAAGAAAACCTCTAAGTCAGTTGCTTCAAAAGCAGCTAAGGCCCTTTCGGATCCTAATGCTTCAAAGATTCAAAAGTCACTAGCTGCTAGCACAATGGCTCAAGCTAGTTCATCAAAGCAAACAGGCAAAGACATGGAGACTAAAGCCTCAAAGGTTCTTCAGTCAAACAAGTACAGTGACGATACCAAAGAGTTTGCTGCTTCGGTGCTAGCTCAGTCAAACAAGAAGCGATAGACAATATGATTAACGGCATTAGTAAAATCAAGAGTCTTCGCTCATTCGGAATTTATGAAAATCACATCAATGATGGTTGTGATGAGTTTGCGAAATTTAATCTTATCTATGGTTGGAACGGTTCAGGTAAATCGACATTATCTCGATTGTTCCGTTGTATTGAAAACAAGAGCTTAGATGGTACCAACTACACCGAGTCAGCATTTGAAATCGAGTACAGCTTGGATGGTCAAGCTCAGAGTGTCCTTACTCAACAAAACCTCTCTCAGAATCAACTAAACATTCGGACATTCAATAATGATTTCGTTCGTGAAAACATCGACTGGAGTGGTACTGTTAAAAGTATACTGCTTGTTGACCAGCAGAAAATCGAAGAACGAAAGCAATTAGATGAACAGAATAAAACTCTCAAACTAAAAGAATCAGCTTCAGAAAAAGAAACAAAGATAGCTGGTGACCTCGATACCGAGATTAACAAATTTCTGTCACGCACAGCGAAGAGTATCAAGACGAGCTTAAAGGTAATTGGGACCGAAGATAGTAAGTATCTTAACTACAACAAAACCTCACTTGAAAATTTGATTCGAGCTAGCTCTGCGGAAGTTGTGGATCCTGCGTCAGTTCTTACCGATGAGCAAATCATTCTTCATACCAAGTCAGCTTCTCCTGTCGAAAAAGATAAAATTTCATTTCCTGCAAATACAATCAGGAAAGATTATTTTGAGTCGAGCTTCAATGCGCTAACTAAGTTGCTAGGTAAGTCAGCGGTCAATGAAGTCATTGAGTTTCTTAGAGACAACCCCGATGTTCAAAAGTGGGTGTCAAGTGGCATGGCGGTTCATGATAAGCATAAATCGGAAGAATGTCACTTCTGCGGAAATAAGATAGATGAATCAAGGCTCACTAGTTTAAATAATCATTTTAGTAATGAATTCAAACTATTGAAGCAGGAGATTACTGAGGCAACAAAGTACTGTTGTGATTTACCTGAGCTTACTTTACCTAGTGTTGAGTCATTTTTTGATGAGTTTCAGACTGAGTACAAAAAAGTAGTAGCTCCTTTGGAGGGTGTTGTAACTGAAATCAATAGTATCGTAGAGCAGTGGCGAGAATGCATCGATAAAAAATCAAATGACCCATTTGATATCTCTCTAAAGATTTCGTCTGTGACAGTGGATTTGATAGACCAATATAACAACGTGATTCTTGATATCGCTGCTTGTGTGAAAAAACACAATGACAAATCAGGAAACTTTCAGGCTGTTACGACCGCACATAAAAAAGCACTTGAGCTCCATTACGCCGCTGATGAAGTTATCGATTTTGATTACAGCAAAAAAGTAGAAGATAGAAAGACCGCAAATGGTAATGTGCTGAAGCTGAGTGATGAAATTTCTGCAATTAAGAAAGAAATACAGAGACTTGAAGCAGAACTATCGAATGAGTCAATTGCCGTAGATGCTTTCAATGCTGAGCTAGCGAAGTTTATTGGTAGAACTGAGTTAACTTTAAAGTTTGATGCAAAGCAGAAAGGCTACCGAATTTCACGTAATGGATCCGATAGGCACGCTCAAAACCTGAGTGAGGGTGAGAAAACCGCCATAGCATTTGTCTACTTCGCGACGAAACTCGAAGAGCACGATAATGATATTAAGAACACGATTGTCGTGATTGATGATCCAGTTTCTAGCTTTGACTCTAATCATTTGTTCCACTCATACTCATTCTTGAAAAAACACTGTGAGCAGGCAAAACAGTTGTTTGTAATGACGCACAATTTTTCCTACTTCAAGTTGGTTCGTGACTGGATGCTGAAGAAAAATAAGATGCGTAAACAACCGCCAGTGATTAAAGCAAGAGCATATACGATTGAAACTAAATCTGACGGAGTGCGTCAGTCTAAATTGGTTAACGCTGGTGGTTCATTGACTGATTATAATTCCGAGTATCACTACCTGTTCTCTAAACTTTATTCTCTCAAAGAGAAACAAGAGCTTAATCTTGATGAAGTGTATTTGTGTGCGAACTTGTCAAGAAAGCTGTTGGAATCTTTCTTGTGCTTTAAGTTTCCTAAAAAGAGAAGTGATTTTAGACAGTTGGTTGATGATGGTGTTAGGCATTACCCAGCAATCAAACCTGAAGATGTTGAAAAGGCATATCGCTTCATCAACAAATACTCTCACAACCAAGAGATCGAGCTTGAGGATAACGCTGATAACTTGCTTGGTGAGTCACCTGCGATTCTAAATATCATATTAGATATTGTTAAGACTATCGATGAGGCACATTATACTGAGATGGAAACAGTAGTTACTGCTTGATAGTATCAAAAGGGAGTCTCAACGATTCCCTAACTTATCCGTAATGCCTTTCTCGATAAGGCGTATTGTCACTCTTTCGTGAAAAGGCATGGTGTCAGCTACGCAGTTTTTACTCTAACAAACTTCAGGTCGAACGGGCACTTTCGTGTTGCAAAGCCCCCCAAAAAAACTGTAGATCTCGCTGATTCAACGATGGACAAAAGAAAGCGAGACTTTAACCTTTCCTTTGCCGATATAGGATTAGTAAAACTAAGTCTACTATCCAGTAGCAAAACGCAAGAACTGCCACCGTTAGTAAAAATGGACGTTCAGTGCATAACTTGTCGTGGAACTGGATAGCACATCATCTAAAAACAGATGGTTAGCAGATGCCTGATCACTCATTGATCCTAACTCAAAAAAATAACTACACTAGCTCTTTGACTATTCTAAGATACTGTAAAAACTCTGGAGCTTTCACTAAGCCTTCGTTCCAATACTGCCGAGACTTTGACATTTTATCGGCAAGCTCAGAAGTTAAGTATTCAAAGTTTTCTACAAGCCTATCGCTGCCAATAGGAGAGTTTTTCTCTGATGCTAGCTTCTCTGCATATGCTTGAATGTGCTGACGCATTTCAAATTTTGCGGTTTCTGGTGCTTCTTCTTCGTCGGCACAAAAGTCCAAAAACTCACTTATTTCGGTTTCAGTCTCATTACAAAGCGCAAGTATTCCCTCAAGATCAGCAATACAACAGAAGTGGACGTTTTTCAAAGGTATACTAGCAGCAACAGCTTCATCTATTCTTTGTCTATACTCATCCCCTAAATAAGAGGCTAATTTAGCACCGTTACCAAGGTAGAAGTCTTGGTGAGTCACTATGAGGGCATATCTGTTATCAAAGTCAGCAAGATCATCAAAACCAACACAACTTAACTTATCTGCACACTCACCTGCTTGTTTTATACCTTTCAGATGAGTATCCCTTAACTTGTCCTTAATAATGTTGCTCTGGTCAGTCACAAGTATTTTTTGGTTTGGCTCGACGCCCTTTGCATCAATAAATATCGAAGTTCCGTTTCGTTGATGTAAGAAGTCGACAACCTTACCTTGAATTTTGTTATCTCTATAAACTGCCTTCAGTTGCTCTTCTCTTGTCGTCTCAAATCCATATGCATCAAAAACATATGCCAAATATTCTTCAAACTCTTTAGTAAACTTGTCTCGAAAACCTCTCGAATCAGCAGTTTTAAGCGTTCTGAGCACAAACTCGCTCAACCCGATACTTGCAACGTATGGATGAGCGGTTGATATACCCTCAGGTAGAATAAGTATTGGTTTCTCAAGCAATAGTGGTTCAGAAAAGTACTCTTCCACCCTTACCCCTCCATCACCTCTAGTTTCTCCTCTTCGGATTTTCATCAATTGTTGTAACTGTTCAAAGTTTGCTCCAACTAAACTGAGGTATTGTTTTATTACAGTCACTGGATATGCAGGTGAGAGCTTGGGCAAGAACTCTTCGTACTTAATGACAGGCTTTTTAAGCGTGTAAAATATAGAAAAGAAAAACACCGACAAAACAAAAAAGTCTTCCAACTCAATATCTGTCTGAGCTTTGAAACTATCTCGAAAAGAGCGACTTGCACCTTCATTACACATGATCGAGAACAACCTGACCAAGAAATAGTTGTGCACTATCTGGTTACTTTGAAATCTAAGTTGTGTTAGAAAAAACGCTCTTAGAGACAACCAAACATTATCCTCATCAGCAAAGTTGGTAGCTTTTCCTTGTAACGCCCAAATTTTATTCAATATATTCCAAACATCTTTTTCAGTCGCAGGATTAGCGCCTTGGTTGGGTTCTAGCTCTAATGCCCACTCAAGCATTAGGCAGACAGTCCATGGCCGACCTATTGCTTTAGGTTCACCAGGATAAACGGTATGTAGCCGAGTCAATAAATGTTGCACGACTGACTCTTTAGTGTAGCGTTTTATAGAGTTTCTTATCTTCTGAGTATCTGTGCTAAATGACATCAAATTATCCCCCGTGATTTGAATAGGCTGTATTCTCAGCTTTTAAGAGCCTCCAACTTGATAGACACTCTTCAATTCTAAGCCCCACTATCAAGCGATGGGACAAACGCTACTTTAAACTGACTGCATTCCGTGATCATCGTAAGGTATTTTAGATGCGGTATCATTCCAAGCTTTTTCTAGATCGGATAGGTCATACTCTCCATTTTCCCAATGAGAAACCCCTTCCAGAGCCTCCATGAATCGATCTAATCTTTCATCGTAATATTGCGCATTGGATAGATCGCTATTTTTAAGCGCTATAAACTTACTGATTGTAAACGTTTTGTCGCTCTTCATGCTTTTCCTTCTCAACTAGCTAATATGTGTGTTGATTTATATTGATCGCATAAGGTTTATTAAGTCAAAATGTGGCTTCTAAAACATTGGCAGTCAGTCTACTCTGGCTCGTTTTGGGGCAGAAACGTGCCAGTGACTTTGCTAATTTAGCATGATATCAATTGAGTCAAATATGGTGCTCCTCTAGTTTACTGACCAAATTCATCTTTCCACTACACTTTCGAATTCATTGAAACCGCGACAAATCATAATTTGCTCACAAAACACGCAAAATGCACTTGAGTTGATATGCAATAAGATAAATAAATATATCTGTGTGAGAAATCGTTCTCATAACTTACATTTACCCCAAAGGAGTAAACAGATGGGCAAGTATGTAATTAAGAAATCTACAAAGGATACCGTTCAACCATACTACTTTGTACTTAAAGCAGACAACGGACAAGTGATTGCGACCAGTGAAATGTACGCTTCAAAGCAAGGGGCAGAAAATGGTATCGCCTCTGTTAAGAATAACGCAGACTCAGTAACTGTTGACGAGTCTTAAAATGATCCAGTTTCTGGCTTATAGCTGTCAACAAAGCCACCTACCAAGGTGGCTTTTTAGGTAACAATGTTATTCAATTTTATTGGAAAATTTAACAATATCGAAAGTGTTTAAGCTCAGACCCATCACTAACTCCTACCTAAGCAATAGACAGATTGCAATCGGCACTTTTGTTTTAATTTACCATTACACCTGATGTGCGCATTCAAGATGTTAAATGCATAAAATTAGTTCAGTCAAAGACAAGCCAGTAGAAATACTAAGAGGACTCGCGTTAGCGCAGTTTGGGGGATAAATGAGCTAGAGTAACCTGTTATATCTGAACCCAGACACCCCTACTTTCATGTAATATTATTATCTAAATTGAAGCTAGGGCAGTCAGGTTGGCTATGATATTACGACAACCAACCTGTATTGCGGTTAGTCTCTAAACTTGAGTTGTTCTCCAACAACTTGGATGTTGAACATATCAACTTGTTCTGAGATTTGATTTACTTTGTGCTTATCGATACCTTCTAGCTCACCTTCATCAGGCCAGTTAAAAGCGCCCAACACGGTAAGTGTCTCATTCAGTTTTGCATGTTTTCCTTTATCGACCAAACGTTCTAGCTCTAACGACTCTTGCTCAGAGCACGCTTGTAGCTTCAAGTTGTTAATATAGAGAACAACCTTTACCTTGTCCTCTTTAGATAACGAGTCAAACCATTCGTTACGAGGAAACAACTCTTTGCTTTGCTTTTCTTTAGCGATGCATTTCTCTCTCTGAATAATCCAGTTAAGAGTCGCCTCTTTAGTCTGTTTATCCATATGGAATTTTGTTACCCAATTCATATTTATAGATTCCGCTACAGCATTGGAGCTACTAAAGAGAACAAGGGATAACAATCCAATAAATTTATAATGACGCATTAGATACACACTTCCAAAACTTTTGTTCTTCACCGCTGGTTTGCCAAGTCATTGGCTCAGCAACCTGATAAATTCGACTACGAGTAACGGCGCTTGTGGCCAACATTGCATCACCAAACGTTTCCCAGTCATACTCTCGAATGGTGACCAGTTTTTCGAATGGACTGGAGGTGACACTGGGTGTTCCAAAAACAGCATAAAAAGGCGTTGCCGCTAGTACACCTGACAAAAGATTGCCACTTTCCATGATGCTTTTTATATCTCCTATAGCTCCCTTACTTTTACGACTAAGAGCCATATCTTTTACATCACAATACCCCAAAGATGCCATTTACTTTTCCTACCACTTTAAAAAATCACTTGTATCATACTGTTTTTAATGGCTTTTATTAATGTATTGGTGACGAAAAAGTTAATATCACTATAAAAAAGTGCACTTTGGGTTGTTTTATTGATAATACAACGTCCGCGATATCGATAGACAGAGAGCAGCATTCTCTGAGTGACAAGTCATGTCTTTAGCTCGAATTGTACAGCACTCGCATAGCAAAGCGATACGCTATCTTCTTAAGTTCTCTTTTTGGGAGGCCGATACCAGTTAGGGTAAAGCTAATTCCTCAATATGCAACTAGGCACCATAAAGCTGAATGTTTTGTCTATTACATACCGAGAGTGATGTGTCGTTTTCTGAAAGTAGAACAACTTACCCCACCTACCCCACTTAATATCGATTCAAGTGGAGTAAGTGAGGTAAGTTTAAGTACTTAGCAAAATGAGGCTTGAGAACGAACGGTAGGGAAACAGTAGCGGTTTGAGCCATTGAGCATTTTCTTTTCTAACTTACCGTCTTTAGTCAGTTGGTTGAGCGCTTTACCAATCACATTTCCTTTTGATGTGTCAGCGTTGATAACTTCACATATCTGTTTGGTTGATAACCACTCTCTCGCTTTACCTGTACATTCTTCTAGGTGGTCGTTTAGCAAGTTATACCAGTTGCCTTTATCTACGTATTTGGATGACTCTTGCGACACTTGCGCTTGAATGTCAGACGACAACATCCAAGGATGATGTTCAACCATGAATTTGTGTTTCACCTCTAACCAGAATTGGCGCAGATTCTCTGGTTGGTTCAGCGTTAGCTCACCCGTTGCTTTGTAGTCCCAACCCAATATGTTATTGAGCGTATCCATGTCCGTTTCGCCCACCAGCTCAATGACGGCGTAGCGGGTATTTCCGGTTTCATCTTTTAGAAAGTCCGTGCCGTTTACCGTCGCAATGAGGTTGGTTTGTCGGTCTTTCTTAATGTCATTGCGTGCATAAGGAGGACGCACCGTATCGCAAGCTCTTGTCACGAACGCTTTCAACGCCCCTTGGCAGTTTTTGGTTGAGCGTTCTAGTTCACCCAATTCCACTATCCATGAGCGAATAACGGTCAGCACACTGTCTTTGTTATCAGGGTTGAGCTCTGCTCCTTCAAGAAACGCACTTGGCATCACATTGGCAATTCGTTCAACAAAGGCGGTCTTTTTAAAGGATTGCTCACCTTGTAAAACAGGCACGAGCTTGGATTTAAAGCTACCCACAAAAAGACATGCTACACCGCCCACTAACCAGTGTAGCAACACAGTCTTAGAGAGCGCGGGATTCTTAGTCTCTAAGCAATTAAGCACTGCTTCCACGCGGGGCTTTCTATCCCACTCGCCATCAAGCCAATCAGCGATTGGATGGTAACTACTTTCGTGTGCCACGGCGTTAAAATGGTCATCAATCGCGGATTTGGGCAATGTGTAAATTGACGCCAACGATACAAGCTCACTTCTGACGATATCTGGCGAACCCATACAAACCTTACCTTTGAATATATCAGGCTCTAAGGTCATCTTGTTGAGTTTAGCTTGGTAGCCCGTACTCTTAAGTAATGCTTTCAAGTTATCGGCCGTGTTCAATACGATTTGTTGGCCTGACTCCTTGTATCTGACATGGGGAAATTCTGGTGCATTGCTATCGTTAAGCATGGAAGCCCTCCCCTTGTAGCAAGTGGTCACGTTTGACATGACTATCTAACCACTGGTCTAAGTCTTCTTTAAGATAACGGACAGCACGACCAATTTTAATGAAAGGAGGCGCAGCAGTTCGGTTCTTGCGCAGCCCTTCCATACGAGCTTGGCGTAAAAATGAACGGCTCATACCAATGTAAAGCGCCGTTTCTTGTTCTGTGTATACACGTTTATCAAGTGTGGTTTGAGTCATGTTGTTGTTCCCTCTTGTTCATTGAGGTTTCAACGTAACGACCACAAACGTCATATGACGTTATCAACGACGATGACGACGACGTTTTATTTTGACGGCCTAATTTGCCTCCTTACGTCGACCAATACATTCTTTCTGAATGAGTCATAAGACATGGTGTTTTCATTATCCCCACGACCAAACCACGTCACCGAGTCCTGAGTAATGCTTTCAATCAACGCATCAACATCAAATTGACGGTTAAACTCGTTCGCTCTCACGTCCTGCCTTATCATGTTCCAAACCTTATCCGCTCTGGCTTGAGGATTGAGTGTTAATACTCGATGAGCAATTTGCGCAATGGGGTGGATTGGCATCGGTTGGATAACCGAATCCAACCGGAGTTCAGTAGGCGCATTAACCGACTCAATACACTGACCAGCAGTCTGGATAACCGTTGAGCCTAATGTTGCCTTAACCGTATCAACCGCTTGGCAACCACGATTCAATAGTACTGTTTTACCAAAAACATCAACGACCTGCTCCATATCAACGCGTATTTGACTGGGTTTAACCGTTAACGCATCGGTTGAAAGGCGTTGACCGCGTTGACTTGGGTAGTGTTCAACAAGTTGATGCGTTACGTCATTAGAGAAAATGGCCGATGCTTTAGTAATGAACTCACCAACCACGCTCTCTGTGGTTAGAGAGGCATTAACCGCAGCATAAGCAACAAACGCTTTATTCGGTTGGGAGAGTGCATTAGGTGTGTATTTAAAGTGCGCTTGTAATACATTGTCGAACGCTTCAGTAACCGAACGCCAACGGTTGATACCATGCATCTCAACGATGATGACGTGTTGAACCAGTATAGATTCTAATGAAAGCGTAAACCGCTTGGATGAGCTTTCAGTGAGTTGGACAACGCCTTGATAGTCGAAGATAGCCGCGACACATTGACTTGGTGGATGAATAGCCCCAAGACTCGAAGCAGAAATATCGGCAAACAAACACAACTTCTCTTCTTCAATGGCTTCTAGTATGTCCCATTGGGTTAAATAGGTTTTATCGCAGACTTCCTCAAGCCTTACATAGCGGCGTTTAAACTGGCTCACTTCAATCCCTTGTTGAGTTAACAATTTCAACAACGAATTACAGCACCAAGATCACTGTATATAAAACCATACCTTTAATGCTTCGAGTGATGTCTCGATTTATCTTGCAATTTAACCAATAAGATTCACCGCCGCCGCTTTGTGCTCTGGAGCTAAGTGTGCATAACGCAGCGTCATCTTGAGGTCAGCATGCCCAAGCAACTCACGCACGATATTCAAATCAACGCCCGCCATCACTAACTTGCTTGCAAAATGATGCCGCAAGTCATGGAACCTAAAATTCTCGATAGCAGCCTCTTTCAATAATGATTGCCACGGATATTGAAAGAACTCAACGGGCTGGTTATTCGATATAAAGACATAGTCAGCATCAGGATTCTGTGCTTGCCAGCGTTCAAAAAGCTTTAATACCGTGTCATTGAGCGGTATCGTTCGCGTCTTCTTCGACTTAGCATTTTCAGAACGAATAGTTAAGTAACGATTAGGCAGTGAAACGTGTTCCCATCGAAGGCTTAATAGCTCTCCTTTGCGCATTCCTGTATTCATTGCGGTGATCACTAACGGCTCGAAGAAATCAACGAACTGAAGATGCTCTATCTTGTTATTGGACTTTCGAACGCGTTGATTTCGGCCTTCAAGGGTATCGAGTAAGCGCTTCTCTTCTTCCTTAGAGAGATACCGTATTCGAGTGTTATCTTGCTTAATGAGTTTAACACTGCTTAAGTTGTGGCTATCGATGAATTCCCACTCTACCGCACGATTTAAAGCGGCTCGAAGTCGGTTCACACAATACTCTATCGTTGCTGGGGCACGCCCTAATTTGCGACGCTCCGTGATCCACTGCTGAATATCCCACGCTTTTATCTCCTCTAACGGTTTGTCTAGGAGGTGAACAAATGAATGAGCGATGCAAGCATAAGCCTGATCCGCCCGCTTGGGGTTCATTGAGATAAGGTAGTCTTTATAGTGCTCAGAGAGAAAACGGCCAAGCGTCAGGTTTTTGCGCATCTCTGTCTTTTTAGCTTCATGACGAGATTCTTGGATATCCACCCCGCTCGCCACTAATCCCGCTTTCTCTTTGACTAAATCTCTCGCTTGAGCGGGTGTGAGTGAATCCGCCGAGCCGATGAAGTAATTTCGTTGTTTGCCATTTAAACGGTAGTAAAAGTAATACTTGATTGCGCCTTTAGGTGAAATGCGAGCATGAAACCCGCTGATTTCAGTGTCGTTGAGCCGTCCCTGTTCGACAGTTAGCGCCTTGATTGAGGTGTTGGTTATCTTCTTCTTAATGGGCATGCACAAGTCCTTTGTGTAGCGTATATGTAGCAGAATAATTGTACATACACACATCCTCATGAACAACAAAGCACAAACAACATACATATAACTACATGTTTTTATGCGAGTATTCGCTCATTCTTGTTCATTGCTGTTTACTGAAGATTTTTGCCCATTCCCACTGTTAAGGGGTGAGCAACGCAATACAAAGGCCGCCGCAAACCACCTTAATCACTAAAATCAACGCATAGTGAAAATGCCACGCGTTGCGAATCCCTCTTGAACAGTTTGTTATGTGCGAACTTCTAGCTTGTAGATGACTGCTCAGCAACACTAACTTTAGGCTCTTTCTCTGGCGTCGACCATTTGATGATTGCTCTAAGGTTCATTGAGAAAAAGATGATATTTGCAATTATCATTGCCACACTGCCAGTAAGATAACCAACTGCTACCCAACTAGTGTTACCGCACATCATTAGAATGAAACCGATTTTGTTCTTATTTCCAATTTGCCAAATTGCAAGAAACGTAAGTACCATTGCAACCCAGTCGATTCCATAGTACTGAAAATATTCCATTTTTCCTCCAAGCACATAACGCCCAGTTAAGGGGTGAAGCACGCAATACCGATGTTGCCGCATAGCACTTCAACACCGAAACCAACGCATACCCAAAATGCCACGCGTGCTGAATCCCTCTTGAACTGTTTGTTATGTTCGTAGCTTTTGTAACCCTTGTATTGCTCGGTTGGTCGAATCTATTAAGTCTGTACGCTTCAGTTTCGTTCGAATAGCCAAAGCTTCAATAAACTGCTTTTCAGCGAGTTCATAGTTACCAAGCTCCACGTTTAATTTACCCAAGTGTTGTAAACTGAAACTCAAAGAAAGCACACAACCGTAATCTTGGCTTTGTAAGTATGCTCTTTCAGCACCACCCATATCACCTGCGTATTGCAACGCAATACCCGAAATATGAGTAGACCAAAACTTGTGCTTATCGCTAGATGTAGACATTTGGACTTTGGAAGCTAGCCAATAAGCCAAACTACAAAACCCTATAACACGCAAACAATCGGCTACTAAAATTTGCTGCCACTCTAGCTTTTCTGTTTCGCCTAACACCTTAAATTTTAAGCATTTGTAAATAGTTAAAGCAAGTTTATGGAAAACGCTGAAAGTTACCCTATCCCTTTGATAGCCCACCATTTCCTCCAAGAACATAACGCCCTGTTAAGGGGTGAGCAACGCAATATCTAAGCCGCTGCATACCACCTTAAACACTAAAACCAACGCATAGTGAAAATGCCACGCGTTGCGAATCCCTCTTGAACAGTTTGTTATGTGCGTTGCTCAAATTCATACTCTGTAAGGCACCATTGCTTTGGACTTGACCAGCTGATTTCTTTGAATGATGTTCTTAGGGCACCGCTCAATAAAAGTTGCTTCATAAAATGGCTAGGTGAAATGTAAGCTTTATCATCGTAAGCAAACACAAAACCCTGCTTATTGAGACCGAGCATCATCTGTTTGGTTTCTTCTGATTCAATCCCACCATTTAGATGAAGCTCATCAATACGACCGTCTGTATCGCCATCTCGACTGCTCTTGCTTAACTTTATTGAGGTCTTATCTATGGCAACAACGTGCGCCGAAGGGACTTCTCCTGATTGACCAAACTCAACTTTGTAAGGAGGCTGTTTTATCATTTTATCTCCAAGCACATAACGCCCAATTAAGGTGTGAAGCACGCAATACCGATGCTACCGCATACCGCCTTAATCACTAAAATTAACGCATACCAAAAATGCCACGCGTGCTGAATCACTCTTAAATTGTTTGTTATGGCGCTCCACTCAACATTAGCTCTTGTATGTCAATTTGGTCTACTTCCCTACCCAATATTCGCTTGTACTCGACTAAACGATGAACTGGGATAACTGGCAACTCGATACCTTGATAATCTTTAATAACTGATTCTGAAAAGTAGATTTCAAGCTTGTGCCAAGAGCCATCTTGATGTGATTGTATCTTAGTATGTTCAGACAAACCGATTTCAATTTTTTGATTTTGGTAAATCAATTGGAAATACTCTAGATCCCAACCATATTCAGCATAATGAGTTAACGGTTTGGATATGTATTTTGCTACATGCGATAGCACTTTGTCTGCGTCTGAGTTTCGAATATAAAGATCTATATCTGCGATTTCCCGACTTCCACCATGAATAGTTGCCGCTAATCCACCTACTATTTGATACTCCACAACCTCTGCATCCAAGATCTGTTTGAGCCACTGCAAGGCTACTTTAACTTTATCACTCATCTAGTTCCCTTAGCTGAATTTTGCCCTGCGCCATAACGCCCTGTTAAGGTGTGAGCAACGCAATATAAAAGCCGCCGCACACCACCTTAAACACTAAAACCAACGCATAGTAAAAATGCCACGCGTTGCGAATCACTCTTGAACAGTTTGTTAGGGTTGTTTTTTAGCCTTCGCATCTGCAACCATTTGGTTTAGTTTGTCTGCTAACTCTTCTAACTCAGATCCAGAAAGATGCATTGTTGGGTGGTATTGATCTGCTGTCCATTGAGCACGAATTTTGTACTCAAATTCTTGAGTAAGTGGATTTGTAAATTGAAGAATATCAATTACTCTGTTTTTGTGCTTAGTCGTAGATAAATCTATCGACAGGTATTTGTGAGTGTTACCGAATTCTTCGTAATCATCATAATCAATCATATGTATACCTATTAAATTTTCACTCTAAAACCCTAACGCCGCGTTAAGGGGTGAACAACGCAATGCCACCCAAATTAAACCATTGTGCCATAAACACAAAAGCTAAGCTTTGAACCAAAACCAGCAAGCGTTGAGAATCCCTCTTGAACGCTTTGTTATATGCGTAGTTTCAACTAGACAAAGACTGCTTCAAGTTTGTTTCCATCAACATCTCGGACAAACGCCGCGTAGTAAGTTTCACCGTACTCAGGACGCAAACCTGGCTTGCCTGCACACGAACCACCAAGCTCTAATGCGGTAGCATAAAACTGGTCAACGGCATCTTGATTAGGCGCATTGAAAGCAATGTGAGTACCATTACCTGAAGATGCACGATTTTCACATGGACAACCAACCCAAAACTCAAAATTTTCGCCGTAGGCAGCCGCTACATTTTCGATGTAATGAGAACGTTTTATGGACAAAGCGGATAGAACTGAGTCGTAAAAAACCACGGCAGATGCCACATTTGAAACGCCAACTGAGATGTGATTTAGAATCATTTTAAACTCCCTTTTGCTCAAAGATTTTGAAAGCATATAACGCCGCATTAAGGGGTGAACAACGCCACCACCTAACCTAAACCATCGTGCCGTAAACACTAAAGCCGATTCAAACCAAAACTGCCAAGCGTTGTGAATCCCTCTTGAATGCTTTGTTAGTTGCCAAACCTAACACTTTGATTTGAAGTTAATTACCGCTTTGCCAACACTGTTTTTACGTGCTTGGAAAAACTCAAATCAGGCGTAGTTTCAAAGCGCCTGTCACTGAAACCACTTGGAACAGTTAGCGCCTTAGAAAACGGACTAGCAACACCAAAAAAATCTTTTGAGAAGACAATATTACAAAGCTGACTTTCAACAAGCAAATCGGTTTCTGAAACAGAAAATCCAACCTCAAAAGAAACCTGAGAACGATTTTCACGAACCCGAACGATTCAAAATTGAAGTACGAAACGCCACCAAAAACACACTGATTTTAACTCTAAACATTCTGCTTTAGCTGCGTTTTCCTCGTTGGCAACTAACGCCGCATTAAGGTGTGAGCAACGCTACCACGAAACTAAACCATACCACCATAAACACGAAACCCAACGGTGGAATGAAAAATGCCAAGCGTTGGGAATCACTCTTAAATGCTTTGTTAGGTGGTTGTAACTACTGCGTCTATGGACATTCTGGTAAGCTAAGTAAATTGTTTGGTTGCTCACCATCATTTTCAGTTTTTAGATATTTACGTCCTGTTGAGCTCGTTGCAACAATAACCCAAACACTGCTTCCACCTGCACTTACATAAAACTTCCATTTGCCAGACTCTATTCCTTCTATGGCACGATCAAGCGTAAGTTTCCATCTTGTACCGTCAGCATTTAAGCCACCTATATGACTGATTCTTTCATGTGCACTTTGTCTGTCGGTTTTGTTGATACATTTTATTTGATGTGTCGCCGCCATGTTTAACTCCATTGCAATATATGAAAGATAAATCATATCAAATAGTTCAATAGTTTATGTCGACACAGCTCACGAACCAACCTAACGCCCAGTTAAGGGGTGAAGCGCGCAATACCGATGCTACTGCATGGCACTTCAACACTAAAACCAACGCATACCAAAAATGCCGCGCGTGCTGAATCCCTCTTGAACTGTTTGTTATGTAACATTTTCAATAGCTTGCGCTGCACTAATGGTCACTTTACCCAAATCTGATTCTGATTGTACAGCAAGGTATTCACATCCTTTAAACTCCAACTGCATATAACTTGCAGTCAGTTCAAATGGTTGTACAAAACATGCAGGCAAGTCTAAGTTGTAGCCAGTAGATAGCACTGAAATAGATTTACCTTTCAGATTGCGTCCCAACTCTTTTTCGATCGTTAGAAGGTCGGATAATCGGTCAAAGAAAACTTTTAGCTGTGCTGACATTGAGTACCAGTAAACTGGTGAGGCAAACACTAGATGATCAAAGTGAAGTAGCTCATGAATAACTGGAATAAAATCATCTTTGCTATTTTGGTGCTCATAGTCGTAAAAACTGATATCGAAATCAGATAGATCAAATAACTTTCCACCTGACTGTTCTACAAATGATTCGGCTAGTTTTCGCGTATTACCGTCAGATTTTGAAGTACCTAATATGACTGCGATTTTCATTGAACCTCCATGTTACATAACGCCCTGTTAAGGTGTGAGCAACGCAATACCGAAGCCACTGCATACCACCTTAAACACTAAAACCAACGCATAG
>NZ_JAWOTE010000037.1:0-30691 GCF_033338695.1 Vibrio sp. Vb1166
ATCATCAACGAGTGCCCACACAGATTGATAGGTTCTTATTTTTAAAGAGCTTTTCTAACATTTTCAGCAACTTAGTTACTCGTTGTTAGGGGTGCGTATCTTACTTCACACCGTGAGAGAGTCAAGCATTTTTTTCAAATTCTTTTTTCTCTCTTCCCGACTCGCTGTGTGACTTTCGTCTCACTCCGTGTCGGTGGATGCGCAGTATAGGGGGTTGAGAAATTAGCACAAGCGTTTTTTGCAAAAAAACTTTCAACCGCACAAATAACGAGCATTCTGCATAAATACTCAACGATCTTGTCTAATATTTCGGGTTTCAGAGGATCTTTTCATGATGAAACACCTGACTTCTGCATTAAAAGATCGCCGATTTCTTTGTGATTTTGATTGCTGATCTTATCTCTCTTGATTCTTTTTTCTTTTTCTATCTATATAAAGACGAAAAAAAGAGCAGAACGATAACGAACTGCTCTTTGGTCTTTGCTTTTTACTTGGGGTACTTCAGGTGAAGTCTTGGAAATTACTTCTTCTATATAGAAGAAAAGATCAGAGCATCCTTGCCCTTCTCTTTTACGACAGATTAGCTAGGGGTATATCTAAATGTCGTGGTTGTTCGATGACACATTGAGCTCGTAAGAGTGGAGCATGCTTGCATTCCCAATGGCGTCATCTTCGAGAGGAACTTAGTTCTTCAATACTTTTACGGTGTAGCTACCATCTTTTTGTTGGTACAGGCCGTGGATGTCGGTTTCGAAACCTGGGTAATGCGCACCGATCTCACAAAGCATCTCTAGGAAGTCCAGCACTGGGCGAGACTCTTGAGTCACCATTTCACCAGGAAGTACTAGTGGCACACCTGGAGGGTAAGGAAGGATCATGTTCGCACTTACGCGGCCAACCATTTCTTCCAGTTTGATTTCTTCTACGTTACCGCGAAGCTCTTCTTGCCATGCTGCGTGTGGTGTTACTTTCATTTCTGGAAGTACATCGAACGCTTTGTACATTAGTTCTGGTAGGTTGTATTTCTTAGTTAGGTCATGAATTGCTTGTGCCAATTCTTGAACGCGCATGCCTTCATAGAAGCTTGGATCTTCGTTATATAGCGAAGGAAGGAAGCTCTTGATGGTTAGGTTCAAGTCGTAGCCACGTTTAAATTCAGTCAGACCGCGTAGTAATTGCATTGCTTTTGATTTGTCGATACCGATTGAGAATAGGAACAACAAGTTGTATGGGCCTGTTTTCTCAACCACGATGCCGCGCTCGTCTAGGAATTTAGCCACCAGCGAAGCAGGAATACCTGATTCTTCTAGTTCGCCTTCTTTATTCATCCCCGGAGTCAGTAGCGTTACTTTGATTGGGTCAAGATACATGTGGTTGTCATCCATGTTCTTGAAGCCGTGCCATGTATCGCTAGGGTCTAGTTTCCAACATTCTGTGGTATCGATGTTTTCTGGTTGCCATACATCGAAGAACCAGCTGTCACTTTCTGCTTCTAGGCGTTTGATCTCTTTACGGAAGCGGATTGCGCGATCGATAGAGTCTTGCATTAACTTCTTACCAGTGTTGCCGCGCATCATTGCCGCTGCAGTTTCAGTAGAAGCAACAATGCCGTACTGAGGTGAAGTTGAAGTGTGCATCATGAATGCTTCGTTGAAAGACTCTTTATCAAAGTCACCTTTCACGTGAATCATTGAAGCTTGTGAGAACGCTGCCAACAGTTTGTGTGTTGATTGTGTCTCGTAGAACACTTTGCCTGGCATCGCTTCACCACTCATACCACATTTACCTTCGTAAATTGGGTTGAAGTTAGTGTAAGGCACCCAAGCACTGTCGAAGTGGATGTGTTTACAGTCTAGCGACTCTTTGATGAATTGTGTGTTGTACAACAGACCATCGTAAGTTGAGTTAGTCACTACTGCGTAACTTGGCGCTGTTGCACCTGGTGTTTTCGCCACTTTCTCTGCGATTACATCGCGGCTGAATTCGCTTTGTGGAATACCACCAAGGATGCCGTATGCGTTACGAGTTGGGCGGAAGTAGATTGGTGTCACGTCGCTCATCATCATTAGGTGAGTCAGAGATTTGTGACAGTTACGGTCAATCAGCACTGTGCTGCCCGCAGGCGCTGAGTACATGCCAACAATTTTGTTCGATGTAGACGTACCGTTCGTTACGATGTAAGAGCTGTCCGCATTGAATGTACGTGCGATGTATTCTTCTGCATCTTTATGTGGACCTGAGTGATCTAGTAGAGAACCTAACTCAGGCATTGAGATTGATACGTCCGCTTTAAATGTATTTGGACCATAAAAATCGTAGAAGATGCTACCAGCAGGGCTTTTCTGGAATGCAGTACCACCCATGTGACCTGGAGTACAGAAGGTGTATTTACCTTCTTCTACGTATTTGAATAGCGCTTTAGTGAATGGAGGCATGATGGCATCTTTGTATGCCTCTGTCGCTTGGTTGATTTTGATAGCGATGTCGTCAGCCATACCTAAAGCATACTCGAAGAAGCTCACGTTTAGACGTAGGTCTGTTAGTGAAATATCGAGAGTAGACTGTTCGTTAGCAAATGCGTGAACAGGCAGTTTTTCGTTGATTTGGCTAATACGTTCACATAGCTCTAGTGAGTATTTATCCCAGTCGAACAGCACACCGCAAATGCGTGGGTTCATCTCAATCATTTTGATCAAGTCTTTATCATCTACTGGGTAAACCACTTCGTAGCCCGCTTTCTCAAGAGCAGCGTGAAGTTGACGAACTGGCTCTTCTTTAAAGAACACACCCATGTGGTTCAAGATAGCGAATATATTCATTTGGACATCTCCAAGGCGAATGAGGGCGCTCTTTGCCATTTACAGGCAATGAGTAAGGTGAGCGCCGCGTGAATTTGGGTTTTATAGGCTGGCACCTTAGTGCCAGCGTTTTGGGGATTAGTTGCTTGCTTGGGCAGGCATGTCGTCAGCGTGCATTTTCACGTACTGAGCAAGACCTGCTTTTTTGCTGTAGAACATCAAGATAACTAGAGACACGATGAAGGTTGCTGTTAGCGTACCGCCCTCTGCACCTGCTAGTGCGATGAAGCAGAACAGACAAGCCACACCAGAGAACAGCATTACGAAGCCGTTGCGTGTTGTCATACCTTCGAAGCGAATCAAGTTAATGCTTGAGTAGAAGTAAGGCAGCATTGTTAGTAGAACTGCGTCAGTCGTTAGCTGGTTGAACAGGTCTGATGCGTGTGCTGTTTTAGAGCTGAAGAACATCAGTACAACCATCAGTGCAGTCATCTTGATTGACGCAAGGATTAGACCTTTCTTAGGCACACCGTTTTTGTCAGTTTCGCCGTAGATTTTAGGGAAGTTGCCATCGCTTGCTGCACGTTTACCAGCCTCGCCCACCAGCATCATCCAAGAACCTAGCGAAGTGAAACATGCTAGTGCTGTGAATGCTGATACGAATGGTGCAGTCCAGCTACCGAATAGCTCAGTGGTTGCCAATGCAAATGGCGCACCTGATGCCGCAACTTCTGACGCTGGGAACATGCCGCTGATCATTTGAGTTGATAGGATGTAAATCACACCTGCGATACCAGTACCTAACATAGTTGCTAGTGGTACAGTACGTTTAGGGTTTTCTACCATACCCGTCGATACCGCTGCTGATTCCACACCTACGAATGACCATAGGCAGATAAGAACCGCTGTTACTACCGCGTGGCTGTCAGTGCCTGCTGATACGTTCCAGTTTTGGCTGTAAAGCGCAGTATCGAAGTGCGTCCAACCAAATGCAGCTGTACCAACAACTGGGATAAGGATAAGAACTAAACCAAGCGTACATAGACGGCTTACCCAGCTACCACCAAGTAGGTTGACGAAAGTGAAGATCCATACCGATGCAATCGTCGCAATACCTGCTGGAATTGGGTTATTAAGCACAGGGAAGAATACTGAAAGGTAAGAAACACCTGTAATGGCAATAGCCAGGTTACCAATCCAGTTCGCGTGGTAATAAAGAACGCCCGTTTGGAAACCAAATACCGGAGACACTTCGCCAGCATAAGCGATAGGACCACCTTCTTGTGGGTTTTTGGTTGCCAGACGAGCGTAAACGAACGCCAGACTCAGTGCACCGACCAAACAGATCAGCCAACTGAAGATTGAAACAGAGCCTACAGAGGCAAGACTAGAAGGTAATAGTGCAATACCACTACCCATCATGTTACCGGCTACGACACCCGTACAGGCAATAAGGCCGATTTTTTTCGCATTCGATGACATAACATCTCCAAATCTATTCTACTCGAGTCAACATGACTCAAACTGAATGGTTATTAGCGAGATGCTATGAGGAGGAACCTTCTCGACCTCGCTAAATTTCGAAGTGAAGACTACGCCCAAAAATCGGGAAAAAAATAAACTTGGTGTTATCAATAAAATGATTAGTTCATCAACATCAAGTTGAGATAAACATGATAAACACAAAAATATAAAACTATATTATTCATACGGTTATAAGAAAAACATCAAACCTTCTACCGATAGATAAACTCTCATCAACTCGTTGGTCATCGCGATAAAAGTTATCAACCTCTATCAACTTCCCCATCCCGAAGGGTTAATTCCCTGAAGTGTTGATTCCATAAATCTCTCCCTGATCGCGCTTTTTGACCCACATCAATATTCATCTCGCCTGCAAGAAAGCATCAAAATCATTCTCGCCACATAACTCAGCCAGACACTTCATACAATCAATAGAGATAGAGATAGAGATAGAGAAGCAAAGCGGGTATGTATTCCCGTTGCAAGCTTGCGCTGTTAGCTCCTTCGTAAGTCATTGCCCCACCGCCTCACCCTTTGCACTTTTCGACAGCGACAAAAAAGCCCCTCACCGAAATGAGGGGCTAGCATTAGACTGACGTTGAGTCCGAGAGAATTAAAGCATTCGAACGACAGAAGGGTGAACGGCGCGATACATGGCGTAATCAATCGCCTTCATGTTACTTGGGAAGACCAAGTTTTCGCACAGCAGGTACGTCTCAACCGACGTATCAATATAGAAAGCTTCACTGTAAGACTCACTGGCTAAATCCAGATCACCGTCCAATTCGGCGTGCTTACCGCGAATCACATAGGAAAGCACTGAATCACGTAACCTCAATGCCTGTCCGAGATGCCGCTTGGCTAACGCCTTGTCACCAATGATGGTTTCGTGCAGTGCTAAAGCTTCATAAATTCGCGGTTGAATTGGCCCCACCATCATTTTCACATTAGTCTCTAGTGCTTCACTGAGCTGCTGCATTCGCCCTTTCTTCAACTCCTGTGAGAAATCAAGTGCCTTTTGTACATGGTAAGCAATCAACAACTCAGCTTGAACGTAAGCATTATCCGGCTCGATTTCTAAAATGTTTTCCATCAAGTCGATACCTTGGCGGAATTGTTTAGTATCAGAGACATTAAGGTAATGGTTAGCCTGAACAAACAACTCCAACGCGTCGGGATTCATTGGCATTCCCGCCACCAGCATCGTAGATTTCAATTTGGCATCCGATACTTTCAGCACTTGCATCAAATCCAACGACGCTTGTTGAAGCACTGTCTTTAAATGACTACTGGTTAACGCGTATTGACGACTAAACAACACCTTTTCAGATGAGTTATTGCGATATTCCACCTCTAAAAAGCTACCACCATCATTTTCACGAACCCGCACCACAACCGATTTGCCCGGCACAATACCCGAGGTAAACGACGCCTTCTTTAGCATGACTCGGTAATCGCTCACTTGAGCAATGTCGGACATCAACTTTTGGGCGAATCCGTCTGCCAAATCGTAGCTTAATCCTTCACTCGTAAAATTATCTTGAAACTTGAACTCAATCAGATGGGTATCGATGGCTTGGGTAATACGCACTTCCGATTGCTTGTAGGTAAACACGCCCATCACTACGACCAACATACTGATCCAGATGAAGTTCATAATTCCCAATCGCCAAGGACTGATTTTGTTTTTGCTCTGAGGGGCTTTTTTCTCTTTTGACATCTCGCAGACCGCGCGAGTTAGAGGACCGGCAGGAAAGGTAACGGCTGGTGCTATAGGTAGACAATCCTCTTCCGATTCTTCAACCGAAGGTGGGATCTCTTCATTTTGCCGACTTGTGACAAACTCTTCATGCGTCATAGCAACCACGTTAGCTACCAGCTTATAGCCACGCTTGGGCACCGTGATAACGTAGTTGGTATTTTCCTCTCGACCGTCACGTAGTAGCTTACGCAACTCAAAGATGGATTGAGTCACCACTTGATCGGTCACAATCGCTCCAGCCCAAACGTACTGAATCAATTCCTCGCGGTTGAACACCTCATTCGCATGCTCCGCTAAGAAGTGCAAAAGATTAATTAAGCGTGGCTCAACAGTAACTTCCCTATCTTGTCGATACAGCTTATTTTCATCAACGCTCAAAACCCAGTCATTGATTTGAAAATAGACTCCAACCATGTATGAAAACTCTCGTATCTACAGACAGCGTTACGGTAGGAATCAGACCATGGTTGATTCCTACAAGTAACTAAAGGCAAGATTATAGGTGGGAAAGCAGCGTGTACCTAGAAAAGCAAGTCGCCAAAAATGCAAACTTAAGTTAAGTGATTCAAGAATGAGACTACTCAAGTGCTGCAAGGATAGAGCAATGTGTGGCGTCATCGTCTGTATGACCACAACAAGCATCATTAATCTTCTTTAACGCTCGGCGAATTTTCGTCAGCTCGTTAATTTTTCCATCAATCAGCTCTAACTTAGCAGAAGTAATGGCTTTTACCTCTGCACAGCTGTGTTCTGTCGCTTCTAACTTAATTTCTAACAAGTCTTTAATTTCATCCAGACTCAAGCCAAGATCTTTACCTTTGAGGATAAAGTGCACCTGCTTTTGATTCTCTTCATCATACAAGCGGTAGCCTGACTCACTTCGCCCTGCGGGTTTTATTAGCGCGTTTTTCTCGTAGAAACGCAATGTATCGGCAGTCACACCACAACGTTTTGCCAGTTCACCTATCTGAAACATAACTTTCCCTATTAACTATCTCGTTACTTTTAAAGCTAAAGAACGACTTTTTTGCAATTATTTTTGAGATGCCAAACGATTGCGCGAGCTTTTTTGTAATAAATTGGTTAGAATACGCGCCATCAAATGTGGAGACTGTTTTCTAACCAGAAAACACCCTGCAAAGGTCTTTACCAAAACTGGCCAATATTTTACCCCAAGAGGTAAAAACAAGTTCATTTTTGGCAAACATCTTTAACTCCGTGAATTTGAGGAAAATGGAAGCATGAATAACGCTCGTCCTATTCGCCGTGCGCTTATCAGCGTATCAGACAAAACAGGTATTGTTGAGTTTGCGCAAGCTCTTGCTGAGCGCGGTGTCGATATCCTATCTACTGGTGGTACAGCTCGCCTACTTGCCGAACAAGGCATCGCCGTAACCGAAGTCTCTGACTACACTGGTTTCCCAGAAATGATGGACGGCCGCGTTAAAACGCTTCACCCAAAAGTTCACGGTGGTGTGCTTGGTCGTCGTGGCCAAGATGATGTCGTGATGGAAAAGCACGGCATCAACCCTATCGATATGGTTGTCGTAAACCTATACCCATTCGCAGAAACCGTTGCCAAAGAAGGCTGTACACTAGCCGACGCGGTTGAAAACATCGATATCGGCGGCCCAACAATGGTTCGTTCTGCAGCGAAAAACCACAAAGACGTGACTATCGTTGTTAACGCAGGTGATTACGGCCGCGTAATTGCAGAGATGGACGAAAACGACAAATCTCTCACTCTCGAAACTCGCTTCGACCTTGCCATCGCTGCTTTTGAACACACTGCCGCTTACGATGGCATGATCGCAAACTACTTCGGCACTATGGTTCCATCTTACGGTGAGAACAAAGAAGGTGATGAAGAGAGCAAATTCCCTCGTACGTTCAACCAACAGTTCGAGAAGAAGCAAGACATGCGCTACGGTGAGAACAGCCACCAAGCAGCCGCATTCTACGTTGAAGCAAACCCACAAGAAGCATCCGTTTCTACTGCTCGCCAAATCCAAGGTAAAGCCCTTTCTTACAACAACATCGCAGACACGGACGCCGCACTTGAGTGTGTGAAAGAGTTCAACGAGCCAGCATGTGTAATCGTAAAACACGCAAACCCATGCGGTGTTGCTCTAGGTAAAGACATCCTAGAAGCGTACAACCGTGCTTACCAAACTGACCCAACATCTGCATTCGGCGGCATCATTGCATTCAACCAAGAACTGGATGCTGAAACAGCAACCGCTATTGTTGAGCGTCAATTCGTTGAAGTGATCATCGCACCTTCTGTTTCTGCTGAAGCGATTGAAGTGGTTGCCGCGAAGAAGAACGTACGTCTACTTGAGTGTGGCGAATGGACAACGAAGACAACTGGCTTTGACGTGAAACGCGTGAATGGCGGTCTACTGGTTCAAGACCGCGACCAAGGCATGGTAAGCCTAGACGACCTAAAAGTGGTTTCTAAGCGCCAGCCAACAGAAGAAGAGCTAAAAGATGCACTGTTCTGCTGGAAAGTAGCGAAATACGTGAAATCTAACGCGATCGTTTACTCGAAAAGCGACATGACTATCGGTGTAGGTGCTGGCCAAATGAGCCGCGTTTACTCTGCGAAAATCGCAGGCATCAAAGCTGCAGACGAAGGTCTACAGGTTGAAGGTTGTGTAATGGCATCAGATGCATTCTTCCCATTCCGTGACGGCATCGACGCGGCTGCAGAAGCGGGCATCAAGTGTGTTATCCAACCAGGTGGTTCTATGCGTGATGACGAAGTTATTGCAGCAGCAGACGAACACGGCATGGCGATGATCTTTACCGGTATGCGTCACTTCCGCCACTAATCCTCTCGTCTTCACTGGGACGATAACTGCGTTGACGGTGTTCACTTATCCTAATCACATAGCATACTATGCTCATAGGAATAAGTTCACTTGTCGCCTTGTCCTCGTCCCACTGAATTAGAGAGGCCATACTCAGGTCTTTGCGAAATATCTGAGTTTGAGCAAACGGTATTTATAAGATTAAGGATTTTCATATGCGAGTTTTAATCATTGGTTCAGGCGGTCGTGAACATGCGCTAGGCTGGAAAGCAGCGCAAAACCCAAATGTTGAGACTATTTTCATTGCTCCAGGCAACGCAGGTACAGCACTAGAGCCAAAACTAGAGAACGTAAACATCGATGTAGAAGACATCACTGGCCTTGTTGCTTTCGCCAAAGAGAAGGCGATTGAACTGACTATCGTTGGCCCAGAAGCACCATTGGTTATTGGTGTGGTTGATGCGTTCCGCGAAGCGGGCTTACCAATCTTTGGTCCTACCCAAGCCGCAGCGCAACTTGAAGGCTCTAAAGCGTTTACTAAAGACTTCCTTGCTCGTCACCAAATCCCAACGGGTGCCTACGCGAACTTCACTGAAATCGAGCCTGCACTGGCTTACGTGCGTGAGCAAGGTGCGCCGATTGTGGTGAAAGCCGACGGCCTTGCGGCTGGTAAAGGCGTGATTGTGGCAATGACGCTAGAAGAAGCCGAAGACGCAATCAAAGACATGCTAGCTGGTAACGCATTTGGTGATGCTGGTAGCCGTGTAGTTATCGAAGAGTTCCTAGATGGTGAAGAAGCAAGCTTCATCGTGATGGTCGATGGCGAGAACGTTCTGCCAATGGCCACCAGCCAAGATCACAAACGCGTAGGTGACAAAGATACAGGTCCTAACACTGGTGGCATGGGAGCATACTCTCCAGCTCCAGTGGTAACACAGGAAATCCACAACCGCATCATGGAAAAAGTGATTTACCCAACAGTACGTGGCATGGCCTCTGAAGGTAACCCTTACACTGGTTTCCTATACGCGGGTCTGATGATCGACAAAGACGGCACTCCGAAAGTAATCGAGTACAACTGCCGCTTCGGTGATCCTGAGACACAACCTATCATGATGCGCATGGAATCGGATCTTGTTGATCTGTGCCTAGCGGCAATCGACGAGAAACTGGATCAAGCGGAATCGAAGTGGGATCCACGAGCATCGATTGGTATCGTGTTAGCAGCCGGTGGTTACCCAGCTGCATACAACAAAGGCGACGTAATTTCGGGTCTGCCACAAGTTGAAATTGAAGGCGAAAAAGTCTTCCATGCAGGTACAGATAACAAAGATGGCGACATCGTGACAAACGGTGGTCGCGTTCTTTGTGCAACGGCACTTGGCAACAGCGTATCAAAAGCGCAGCAGCGTGCTTACGAGCTTGCAAAACAGATCCGTTGGGATGGCATGTTCCATCGCAACGATATCGGCTACCGTGCAATTGCACGTGAGCAAGACAAATAAAAACAACATAAGTTGGCTAAAAAACAAAAGGCGCACTCAGCGCCTTTTTTTATTGTTCTTGTTCGACAGAATTCGAAGCAATGTTTATTCAGAGATCAACTTTGGCCGAGAAACACAATCAAAGTCATCGTCATTGAGCATCAACAGTTCATCGACCATTGCTTTGTTTCGTGACTGCTTGCCGACAAAAGCCACATAACTGTCTACCGATGAGAGACGCTCGATAATAAATTTTGGCAGCGTCTGATTAAACTCGAGTGTCGAGAACACCTTACCTTTGCAGGTTTCAAACGATTGACCATTCCAATAACCTTGAATAAGGCTCTGATTGTTACGAGACTGCGCCTTAACCGATGCCACTACGTCATTCGCTTCTGCTTTGTAGCGCTCTAATTGGTCATGCTGGAGTGGTAAGACTTTACGGTTAACACGATATTGTTGGTAAACCGCTTCGCCATCTTTATTGAAACGGATGTGGATTTGAAAAGGCACCAACTCTTGTTTGGTATCAACTTGCTCGCCTTTTCGAATCAACTCTCGCAACTCACCTTCATCCCAGCGATAATCACTCTTGAACCAACCATTGTCCCCCATAGTCACATAATCAGCCGCCGTACTCACACGAGTGAGTTTCTCTGTCATCCAGTACAAGCTGCTAGCATCTCCCGCAACTTTACCACCAGAAAAATGCGTGAATTGTTCTAAATTAGGAGTTTCAACCGATGAACAGCCAAAAAGGGTAAGGCTAGATAGGAGAAGTGAAGTGAGTAGATGTTTTTTCATGAAATTGCACCGAGGCAGGATACCTCGGTGCATTCTAACTTAGTTTACTGATTCTTTCAGCGCTTTACCTGCTACGAATGCTGGTACGTTAGCTGCTGCGATTTGAATCTCGTCACCAGTCTTAGGGTTACGACCAGTACGTGCAGCGCGGTGGTTTACTTTGAATGTACCAAAACCAATTAGTTGAACTTGGTCACCCTCTTTAAGTGCGCCAGTTACGCCATCAAGAGTCGCTTCAAGAGCAGCTTTTGCTTGTGCTTTTGATAGGTCTGCTTTCTCTGCGATAAAGTCGATTAATTGGGTCTTGTTCATTAGGTTTCCCTTCTCATAGGTTATCGAATTCGTCTCACTCTAAAACATAAATGCCCCATCTGGCAAAGGTTTGTAAGCGATCTTTCGATTTTCTGACGTACTTTTAGCCATAATATGAGTAATAACTCACAATTTGTTACCACATACCCCCTGAAAACCCTTGCTTTCCAAGGTATTTGGACCAATTTATAAGTCACTTTTGCGGTTATAATAGCTGCAAATAACCACTATCAAACTACATTCAAGGGCAACTATGCTGCTGTTATCCATTTATATCTCTATTGCAATCGGCATTTCGTTTATCTGTTCGGTGCTGGAGGCGGTACTGCTGAGTATCAGTCCGAGCTACATTGCGCAGCTCAATCAACAGGGGCATCCCGCAGCTGGGCAATTGGCTAAGCTGAAATCAGATATCGACCGACCACTGGCATCTATTCTGACTTTAAACACCATCGCTCACACTATCGGCGCGGCCACTGCTGGTGCACAAGCTGCAGTTGTATTTGGTAGCGAAGCATTAGGTATCTTTTCGGCAGTGCTGACATTGGCGATCTTAGTGCTTTCAGAAATCGTACCGAAGACGATTGGCGCGACCTACTGGCGTCAGTTGGCACCCACTGCCGCGGTCGCATTGCGTTGGATGGTATGGGCGCTTACACCCTTTGTTTGGTTCTCAGAGCAAATCACCAAGCGTCTTGCTCGTAACCACGAAGCTCCAAAGATGCGTGATGAGCTGTCTGCAATGGCGATTCTGGCACGTGAAAGCGGTGAATTTGCCGAGGGTGAATCAAAAATCTTAAGCAACTTGCTTGGCATCCAAGATGTACCCGTAACGCAGGTTATGACGCCACGACCAGTAGTATTCCGTGTCGATGCCACAATGACCATCAATGAGTTCCTAGAAAAACACAAAGATACGCCTTTCTCACGCCCATTGGTTTACAGCGAACAGAAAGATAACATCATTGGTTTTGTGCATCGCCTTGAGTTGTTCAAACTACAACAATCAGGTTGTGGACAAAAACAGTTGGGAGCAATCATGCGCCCAATTCAAGTGGTGCTAAACAATACTACTTTACCTAAAGTATTCGACCAGATGATGACTCATCGCTTACAGCTGGCACTTGTTGTTGATGAATACGGTACCGTGCTAGGTTTGGTAACGTTGGAAGATATTTTTGAACACCTCGTAGGCGAGGAGATCATCGACGAAGCAGATAAAAGCACTGACATGCAGGAGCTGGCTTACCAACGCTGGGAAAGCTGGAAAGAAATGCACGGCGTAATCGAAAGCCGCGATGACGATGAAGAAGATAATGAGCCGGAGAAGCAGGATAAAGAGCCAGAAGCTCAAGAGCCACCGAAACCCGACTCGAAAGAATCGTAATCAGCATTAGGTATAACAGCTTAAACGCACAAACAAAAAAGGCATCCAGTTAGGATGCCTTTTTCTATTTATTCAACGATTAAAGTGCAATACCGATGTTGCTCACACCTTCTTCACGTATCTCTTCACGCAAATCTTTAATCAAGCTGATGTCACGTTCTATCGCTTCACGCAGCGGACGGAAGATAGCCCACTGGACGTCCCACTCTTCACATACGGCTTCGTTTTCTTTCTGGTTGTCGTTAGTGATTGGCTCTGCGCCTTGTGCTTGCTCTAGATCAGCAACGGTTTGTACCGACTGTTGACTCACTTTAAGCATTGAATCAAAAAGGTAGTCGCGATCCAATAGACCATGCAGTAACGTAGACAAACCCTGACACGCGTCCATCGCTGGGTAAACGCCGTAAAAATCGAACTCATCCGCACTTGGGAACAACTCTTCTAACTTCTCCAATTGACGTTCGAAGTTAATTTTCGCGTTCTTAACTGTCAAAATTTCCCATACACTATCAAGAATCGCTCGGTAAGCACGCGGGTCAGCAAATTCTGTATTCTCACAAAACATCGCATAGTTTGGATACATGCGTTCACACAGACACGCCACAAAGGTAATTTGTTGCCAAGGTTCTAGTTTTTCTAAACGAACCTGAAGAGGATTCTTAAGCATAGTCACTCAATCATTGAAGAAAAAAACAGCGAAAGTGTACTTGATTCATCACAGGGAAAAAAGTTAATGCCGCATTCAAATCAGATTTTCCTGCTCTCAGAGCATCGCGACACCTACAAAACGTTACTGGCAGAGAAAAATCTGCCCGATCTTTGTCTCACCGACCAACCAGAAGCCGCTCAGATCGTACTAGCGGATCCACCCTTACTATCACAAAGCTTAGACGAGTTTTCACAGCTTGAATGGGTGCAATCCACGTTTGCTGGTGTCAACGCCTTAACATCCCCTAGCCTTCGTCAGGACTATACTCTAACTAACGTTCGAGGCATCTTTGGTCCACTGATTGCTGAATATGTTTTGGGTTACAGTATTGCCCATTACCGCCACTTTGCCCGATACCACCAGCAGCAACAAAACAAACAATGGCAGCCTCACCTGTACACGTCATTAAAAAGTAAAACCATGGTAATTCTTGGTACCGGTAGCATTGGGGGCTATCTGGGCAACGCCGCTAAAGCAATGGGGATAAAAACTATCGGTATTAACCGCACAGGTATCCCTACTCCAGGCGGCGAGTTTCATCAGACCTTTCATATCAATGAACTAAGTAAGGCATTTGAGCAAGCCGACATCGTTGTGAATACTCTACCAAGTACACCTGAGACGCGACAGTTACTTAATCGTCAAACGCTCAGCCAACTAAACCAGGCGTTATTGTTTAACGTAGGTCGTGGCGACGTACTGGATGAGGCAGGGTTGCTCTTCGCTCTGAAAAACCGTTGGGTAGAACACGCCTTCTTAGATGTGTTTGAGCAAGAACCGTTGTCGGTAGAGCATCCATTTTGGAAACTACCGCAAGTCACCATCACTCCACACATTGCTGCGCTGAGTTTTCCCGAGCAAGTCATCGAGATTTTTGCTGACAACTATCTACGCTGGCGCGATGGGTTTTCATTAAATTATCAAGTGGATTTCGAAAAGGGTTACTAAGAATGTCGTTAGACGAGCTATTGCAGCAAGTGAGGGCCTGCCAGATCTGCGCGGATAACTTACCTTTGGGTGCAAACCCTGTCGTGCAAGCAGCAAAAGGGGCACGCATCCTAATCATCGGCCAGGCCCCTGGCACACGTGTACACAAAACCTCGATACCTTGGAATGACCCAAGTGGTGATCGATTACGCCAATGGCTCGATATCGACAAAGACGTTTTCTACGACCCAAATAAAATTGCCATTGTCCCAATGGGATTCTGTTATCCAGGCAAAGGGAACTCTGGTGATTTACCGCCTCGTAAAGAATGTGCGCCCACTTGGCATAAAAAGATTCTTGAGCAGCTGCCCAATATAGAGCTCACTCTACTAATTGGTCAGTACTCGCAGCAGTACTATCTCACCAACAAACCAAAGACGCTCACGCAAACCGTTCAGCAATGGCAAGATTGGGAACCGGACTTTATCCCGCTCCCTCACCCATCCCCACGCAATACATTGTGGTTAAAGAAGAATCCTTGGTTTGAATCTGACGTCGTGCCATACCTTAAAAAACGCGTTCACTCGATGCTTTAGGTTACCCATGATCTAATTGCTTGTTTATCTGTACAAGAAAATTAGAACATAAAACCAGAAATCATAAGTATTTGTTTATATTAAACTTTAATGTCTAGTGTACAGCTAGAGTAGTAATTAGATCATAGTAGGCCAAATACTACTAGAGCTGTACAGCCTTGAGTCTCAGATAGAAAAACTGAATTTTAGGTAAAAAAATACCGGCACTGAATGCCGGCATTTGATTTCAAAAAGTCGAAGTTACTTGTGGTACGGCTTAGATAGCTCGTGTACCGCTTCCACAAATACGCCCGCGTTTTCTGGCGGCACATCCAAATGGATACCGTGACCTAGGTTGAACACATGACCAGTACCTGCATCACCAAAACCTTCTAGAATACCCGCGACTTCTTCACGGATACGCTCTGGTGAAGCGTAAAGCATTGATGGGTCCATGTTACCTTGCAGAGCCACTTTATCACCGATACGTGCTTTCGCGTCTGCAATGTTGATTGTCCAGTCTAGACCAACCGCATCACAGCCCGTTGCAGCGATTTGCTCAAGCCACATGCCGCCATTCTTAGTAAACAGTGTGACTGGCACGCGACGACCGTCGTTTTCACGAATCAGACCATCTACAATCTTGTGCATGTATTGCAGTGAGAACAGATTGTAATCACGAGGCGTTAGTACGCCACCCCATGTGTCAAATACCATTACCGATTGCGCACCCGCTTTAATTTGCGCGTTTAAGTACTCGATAACGCTGTCTGCCAGCTTATCTAGAAGTAGGTGCAGAGTTTGTGGTTCCGCGTACATCATCTTCTTTATCTTGGTAAACGCTTTAGAGCTACCACCTTCGATCATATACGTCGCAAGAGTCCAAGGACTACCAGAAAAACCAATCAGCGGCACTTCACCCTTCAGGTCTTTACGGATCTGGCGTACTGCGTTCATTACGTATTGCAGTTCACCTTCAGGATCTGGCAAACCAATTTTTTCCACGTCGGCTTTGCATGTAATTGGGTTATCAAAAACAGGCCCTTCACCCGCAGCAAAACGCAAACCAAGCCCCATTGCATCTGGAATCGTTAAGATGTCCGAGAATAAGATCGCGGCATCAAGAGGAAAACGGCGTAATGGTTGAAGTGTCACTTCGGATGCTAATTCTGCATTTCGACACAAAGACATGAAATCACCCGCTTCTGCACGAGTCGCTTTGTATTCTGGTAGGTAACGACCTGCCTGGCGCATCATCCATACTGGCGTGTAATCTACCGGCTCTTTTAAAAGCGCACGCAGATAACGATCATTTTTTAATTCAGTCATTCCGTAATTCCAACTGTTAGGCTTTCTGTGAAAGGGGGTATTCTATCACTGATTTAAGTCCAATAGCTGTGTGCTTTGCAACCTGGATCAAGTTATTAACTTTTAAATCAATGCTTAATTTGCACCCAATCGGTATCAGTGTTAAAAATTTGTTCGCTAGCGAAAACTACAATTATAAACTGAGTACTTAGTACTCAGCATCTCATAACGACATCTTACTTACCCCCTCCCTCTCGGAGGGTTTTTTTTATCTATTTATCAGATAATTAGTGTCTATATCTTTCAGCGTCTGCTCGATAAGTGCTCTTGCAATCGTTCCTTTAGGCGCAACAGGCGGCATCTCGTCGATACCAAACCATTGTGCATCAGACAGCTCAGTGTAGTCTGGACTTAACTCTCCCGATTCATAGTCAGCTAAAAACCCCATCATCATACTGGATGGGAAAGCCCAAGGCTGGCTGCCAAAGTAACGAATATTTTTAACGAGAATTCCCGTTTCTTCATGAATTTCTCGAGCCACGCACTCTTCTAAGGTCTCACCGACTTCAAGAAAACCCGCAATAACCGTATACATACCATTTCGATGCCTTGGATGTTGGGCTAATAAGATCTGATTTTCTTTACGTACAGCAACGATAATACACGGAAATATTCTAGGATAATGAAGGGTGCGACATTCACCACACTGCATGGCTAACTGGTTATTATTAAGAAAGTTCCTTCCTCCGCACTGTGGACAAAAGCGCAAACTTTGCGTCATGTGCCCATATTGCACAGCTTTACTTAACAACATAAATAATGGCTCAGGAAAATGCAGGCAGTCACGCAGGGATACTAAGGGTAGATCATGCTCTAAATCGGCCAAGTTAAGCCACAAGACGGGCGAACCAGAATACTCACCAATGGGTCTTGCACTCGTTACTGGCAGTGATAACTGCTCTGCAGACCCGAAAGGCACAGCACCATCCACCAGCCAAATTTCACTTCCTGCAACAACACACCAGTATGCATTTATCGCGCGGTTAACATCACCTTTTCTTAACATTACACCATCCCTTTGCTTGAAGTTCGTTCATTTTACTGGCAATCTAATTTCATACTAGAGTTTATCGTTAAGTAAATGTGCACTCTAAATTCTAGTAAGGACAAGAGTTTGTAATAACTTTACTAACTTTGCTTTGCAAAGGATACGTTCGCCGATGGGCGATCAGATCATGAGGGCATGGTCATGCTAAGAAAATTCAAACAAACACAAGACCAGTGGGGTGGCTCAAGTGATGTCATTGATCACTGGTTAGAGACACGACAATCCCTGATTGTTGAATATTGTAAGCTTGCAGCGCTGCAACCTTGTTCTAAAACCAATGTTATTGAACTCCCATCTCCTTCCGAACTGCAGGATTTCTGTCAGCACCTCGTTGATTACATCTCCGAAGGCCACTTTAAAATTTATGACATGGTTATGGACCGTTGGAAAGCAACCGGCTTTGTCGTGACTAATGAGATCAATCAAACCTATGGTCAAATTGTTCTAACGACTGAACCATTATTGAACTTTAACGATAAGTACTCAGAAGTGACTGAAGATGATGAATTAAATGATTTCGATTCTGATATGTGTCTCATTGGGGAAATTCTTGAGACTCGCTTTGAAGTCGAGGACTATCTGATACAGCAAATCGCAGAAAGCCTGTCTATGCCACCTGGAGCTTAGTATTTGCAAACATTCAGAAATAGAGTGAGAGAAAAGACTGACGATCATCGTCGGTCTTTTTTGTTTCTAGCTTTATCGAAAATCCCACCGGAAGAACAAAGTAGTATAAAAACTAAAAAGGCACCCGAAGGTGCCTTTTTCTTAAGCTTTTAACGATTACTCGTTATATGACTTACTCTTCAGAAGAGAAACCAGCGTTTAGAAGTGCCGCTAGGTTATCCGTTGCTTGCTCAGCAGAAGGACCATCTTGCGCTTCAGAACGTTTAGCTTGACGCTCTTGGTGGTATGCGAAACCAGTACCAGCTGGGATCAGACGACCAACAATTACGTTCTCTTTCAGACCACGTAGGTCATCACGCTTACCAGAAACCGCAGCTTCTGTTAGTACGCGAGTTGTCTCCTGGAACGATGCCGCAGAGATGAACGACTCAGTCGCTAGAGATGCTTTAGTAATACCTAGTAGTTCACGTTCGAAACGTGCAGGCTCTTTGCCTTCAGCTTCTAGGTTACGGTTAGCAATCTTAACTTGTGAGTACTCAATCTGTTCACCAGGTAGGAACTCAGAGTCACCAGAGTGAGTAATAGTACACTTACGCAGCATCTGACGAACGATAGTTTCAATGTGCTTATCGTTAATCTTAACGCCTTGTAGACGGTAAACTTCCTGTACTTCGTTAGCAATGTACTGCGTTACCGCGTGTACGCCACGTAGACGTAGGATGTCATGTGGAGACTCTGGACCATCTGCGATCACGTCACCACGTTCAACTTTTTCACCTTCGAATACGTTCAACTGACGATGCTTAGGAATCATCTCTTCGTAAGCTTCACCGCTTTCACGTGTGATCACTAGGCGACGTTTACCTTTCGTCTCTTTACCAAAGCTCACAGTACCTGTGTGCTCAGCAAGGATTGCAGGCTCTTTCGGCTTACGTGCTTCAAATAGGTCAGCAACTCGTGGAAGACCACCGGTGATATCTTTGTTACCGCCAGACTTCTGAGGAATACGTGCTAGTGTTGCACCAACACCTACTGCTGCGCCATCTTCGATGTTCACAATCGCTTTACCAGGTAGGAAGTAGTGAGCTGGCATATCAGTACCAGGGATCATTACATCGTTACCTTGCTCGTCAACAAGTTTGATAGCTGGACGCATATCTTTACCTGCTGAAGGGCGAGCTGCTGGGTCAGTTACTTCGCTTGAAGATAGACCAGTTAGGTCATCCGTTTGACGAGATACTGTTACGCCGTCGATCATATCTACGAACTGGATGCGACCTGCTACCTCAGTAATGATAGGTAGTGTGTGCGCTTCCCAGTTTGCAACTGTTTCGCCAGCTTGAACTGTATCACCATCACCTTTGCTTAGTAGCGTACCGTAAGGCAGTTTGTGTTTCTCTTTAGTACGACCAAACTCATCAACGATAGTTAACTCTGTCGCACGAGAAGTGATAACGATCTTACCGTCATCAGCCAATACAGATTTAGCGTTGTGTAGCTTGATAGAACCGTTGTTCTTAACTTGAACACTGTTCTCTGCCGCTGCTGTCGATGCCGCACCACCGATGTGGAACGTACGCATCGTTAGCTGTGTACCTGGCTCACCGATAGACTGAGCAGCAATAACACCCACTGCTTCACCTTGGTTCACTAGGTGACCACGTGCTAGGTCACGACCGTAACATTGTGCACAACAACCGAAGTCAGAATCACACGTTACTACAGAGCGCACTTTCATGCTGTCTACTGAGTTCTCTTCCATGATTTGACACCACTTCTCATCGATCAGGGTGTTACGTGGAATAAGAACGTCTTCAGTGCCAGGTTTTAGTACGTCTTCAGCAACAACACGACCAAGAGCAAGCTCAGAAAGTGCAACTTTAACATCACCACCCTCGATGTGAGGCATCATGTCGACACCTTCGTGAGTGCCACAGTCATGTTCAGTTACAACAACGTCTTGAGCAACGTCTACTAGACGACGAGTTAGGTAACCCGAGTTCGCTGTTTTCAGTGCCGTATCCGCAAGACCCTTACGAGCACCGTGCGTTGAGATAAAGTACTGAAGTACGTTTAGACCTTCTTTAAAGTTCGCTGTGATCGGCGTTTCGATGATTGAACCATCTGGACGCGCCATCAGACCACGCATACCCGCAAGCTGACGAATCTGTGCTGCAGAACCACGAGCGCCCGAGTCCGCCATCATATAGATGCTGTTGAATGACTCTTGCTGTTCCTCTTCACCGTCACGGTTAACTACCGTTTCAGATGAAAGGTTTTCCATCATTGCTTTCGCAACACGGTCGTTGGTCGATGCCCAGATATCGATAACTTTGTTGTAGCGTTCGCCCGCAGTAACAAGACCTGATTGGTACTGTTCCTGGATTTCACGTACTTCTTCTTCCGCTTCTGCGATTTCAGTGTACTTAGCTGCAGGTACAACCATATCGTCGATACCAACAGATACACCAGAAAGTGCCGCGTATGCGAAACCTGTGTACATGATTTGGTCAGCGAAGATTACTGTGTCTTTCAGACCTAGTTTACGGTACGCCTCGTTAAGTAGGTTAGAGATTTGCTTCTTACCTAGCTTTTGGTTAACGATGCTGTACGGTAGACCAGCTGGCACGATTTGCCATAGCATTGCACGACCAACAGTGGTGTCTACCATCTTGGTTTCTGTAGTGCTGTTGCCATCTTCGTCTACAACAGTTTCTGTAATACGTACTTTAACGCGTGCGTGAAGCTCAGCTTGTTTAGTGCGGTATGCTTTCTCAGCCTCTTCTGGGCCAGAAAGGTACATGCCTTCACCTTTCACGTTGATCTTTTCACGAGTCATGTAGTACAGACCCAATACAACGTCTTGAGAAGGTACGATGATCGGATCACCTGACGCTGGCGACAGAATGTTGTTTGTCGACATCATCAGAGTACGAGCTTCAAGCTGTGCCTCTAGAGTTAGAGGTACGTGAACCGCCATTTGGTCACCATCGAAGTCCGCGTTGTACGCTGCACAAACAAGTGGGTGTAGCTGAATCGCTTTACCTTCGATCAGTACTGGTTCGAACGCCTGGATACCTAGACGGTGAAGTGTCGGTGCACGGTTCAATAGTACTGGGTGTTCACGGATTACTTCGTCTAGGATATCCCAAACGACCGCTTCTTCACGCTCTACCATTTTCTTAGCAGCTTTGATTGTAGTCGCAAGACCACGAGTCTCTAGCTTGCTGTAGATAAATGGTTTGAATAGCTCAAGTGCCATCTTCTTAGGAAGACCACACTGGTGTAGACGAAGGTATGGACCTACTGTGATTACAGAACGGCCAGAGTAGTCTACACGTTTACCTAGAAGGTTCTGACGGAAACGACCTTGTTTACCCTTGATCATATCAGCAAGAGATTTCAGAGGACGCTTGTTAGAACCTGTGATCGCACGACCACGACGACCGTTATCTAGTAGCGCATCAACAGACTCTTGCAGCATACGTTTTTCGTTACGTACGATGATGTCCGGAGCAGCTAGCTCTAGAAGACGCTTCAAACGGTTGTTACGGTTGATCACACGACGGTATAGATCGTTAAGATCAGAAGTCGCAAAGCGACCGCCATCTAGAGGTACTAGAGGACGTAGATCTGGCGGAAGTACTGGAAGTACAGTTAGGATCATCCACTCAGGGTTGTTACCCGATGCGATGAACGCTTCTACCAGCTTAAGACGCTTAGTTACTTTCTTACGCTTAGTTTCAGAGTTTGTTGTCTCTAACTCTTCACGCATTTGTTCTGCTTCAGCGTGCATATCCATAGAACCTAGTAGGTCCTTGATAGCTTCCGCACCCATCTTAGCAGTGAACTCGTCGCCCCACTCTTCTAGACGATCTAGATACTCTTCTTCAGTAAGCATCTGACCTTTTTCTAGATCAGTCATACCAGGCTCTGTTACTACGTACATTTCGAAGTACAGAACGCGTTCGATATCACGTAGAGGGATATCCATTAGTAGACCGATACGAGACGGTAGCGATTTTAGGAACCAGATGTGAGCTACTGGTGAAGCCAGTTCAATGTGGCCCATACGGTCACGACGAACTTTAGTTTGTGTAACTTCTACACCACACTTCTCACAGATAACACCACGGTGCTTCAGGCGCTTGTACTTACCACAAAGACATTCGTAGTCTTTAACTGGACCAAAGATACGCGCACAGAACAGACCATCGCGTTCAGGTTTGAACGTACGATAGTTGATCGTTTCAGGTTTTTTAACTTCACCGAAAGACCATGAACGGATCATGTCTGGTGAAGATAGACCGATTTTGATTGCATCAAATTCTTCGGTCTTATGCTGTGCTTTTAGAAAGTTTAATAAGTCTTTCACAATCAGCTCCTGTAAGGAGTTAAAAGGAGCTCACTTGCTAAAGTGAGCACCTTCTTCCAAATAATCGCTTTGATTCTCTCGACTTTCATCAAGAGAGAAAAGGATTACTCTTCGTCTTCTAGCTCGATGTTGATACCTAGCGAGCGGATCTCTTTCAACAGTACGTTGAACGATTCTGGCATGCCAGGTTCCATGCTGTGGTTACCGTCTACGATGTTCTTGTACATCTTAGTACGGCCGTTAACGTCATCCGACTTAACCGTTAGCATTTCTTGTAGCGTGTAAGCAGCACCGTATGCTTCTAGTGCCCATACTTCCATCTCACCGAAACGCTGACCACCGAACTGAGCTTTACCACCTAGTGGCTGCTGAGTTACTAGGCTGTACGAACCAGTTGAACGAGCGTGCATCTTGTCATCAACAAGGTGGTTCAGTTTCAGCATGTACATGTAACCAACAGTTACAGGACGCTCAAACGCATCACCTGTGCGACCATCAAACAGTGTTAACTGACCTGATGTTGGTAGATCTGCTAGCTCAAGAAGTGCTTTGATTGACTCTTCTGGAGCGCCATCAAATACAGGAGTCGCGATTGGTAGACCGCCACGCAAGTTCTTGATCAGAGTACGTACTTCATCATCAGATAGAGAAGCAATGTCTACTTTCTGGCGAGTGTCGCCTAGATCGTAAACTTTTTGTAGGAACTCGCGGAATTTCGCTAGTTCTTGCTGCTCTTTAACCATCTGGTTGATCTTGTCACCGATACCTTTCGCTGCCAGACCTAAGTGTACTTCTAGGATCTGACCGATGTTCATACGCGAAGGTACACCCAGTGGGTTAAGTACGATGTCTACAGGCTGACCTTTCTCATCGTATGGCATGTCTTCAACAGGGTTGATCTTAGAGATTACACCCTTGTTACCGTGACGACCCGCCATCTTATCACCAGGCTGAATGCGACGTTTAACCGCTAGGTAAACCTTAACGATCTTCAGTACACCAGGTGCTAAATCATCACCTTGAGTGATCTTACGACGCTTAGTTTCGAACTTCTTATCGAAGTCGGCTTTTAGCTCATCCCACTGCTCAGCAAGTTGCTCAAGCTGAGTTTGTAGTGCGTCATCTTCTAGCGTTAGTTCTAGCCACTTCTTACGATCAGTTGTGTCTAGTTTCGCTTCAGAGTAACCGCCTTCAATCAATACAGCTTTAACACGGTTTAGAAGGCCGCCCTCAAGAATCTGGAATTCTTCAGTTAGGTCTTTCTTCGCTTCTTTAAGCTGCATCTGTTCGATTTCAAGCGCACGCTTGTCTTTCTCAACGCCATCGCGAGTAAAGACTTGAACGTCGATGATCGTACCTGATACAGAGTTAGGTACACGTAGTGAAGTATCTTTAACGTCAGATGCTTTTTCACCGAAGATTGCACGTAGTAGCTTCTCTTCAGGCGTTAGCTGAGTTTCACCTTTAGGTGTAACTTTACCAACTAGGATGTCGCCACCCTTAACTTCAGCACCGATGTAAACGATACCTGACTCGTCTAGTTTAGACAGAGCAGACTCACCTACGTTTGGAATATCCGCTGTGATCTCTTCAGAACCAAGCTTAGTATCACGCGCCACACAAGTCAGTTCTTGGATGTGGATAGTCGTGAAACGGTCTTCTTGAACTACGCGCTCAGATACTAAGATCGAGTCTTCGAAGTTGTAACCGTTCCAAGGCATGAACGCGATACGCATGTTTTGACCAAGCGCTAGTTCACCAAGGTCTGTTGAAGGACCATCAGCAAGAACGTCACCGCGTGATACAGGCTCACCTGGCATCACACATGGGCGCTGGTTAATACATGTGTTCTGGTTAGAACGTGTGTATTTAGTCAGGTTGTAGATGTCGATACCAGCTTCACCTGGTACTAGCTCTTCTTCGTTAACTTTAACAACGATACGAGAAGCATCTACTGACTGGATTACACCACCACGTTTAGCAACTGCAGTTACACCTGAGTCAACGGCTACGTTACGTTCAATACCAGTACCAACAAGCGGTTTGTCAGCTTTCAGTGTTGGAACTGCCTGACGTTGCATGTTCGCACCCATCAATGCACGGTTCGCATCATCGTGTTCTAGGAACGGGATAAGCGATGCAGCGATAGATACAACCTGGTTTGTCGCAACGTCCATGTACTGAGCGTGCTCACGAGGGTGTAGACCAGATTCACCTTTCTGACGAGCTGTGATCAGCTCATCTGCAAAAGTACCATCTTCGTTTAGCTTAGCGTTCGCCTGTGCGATAACGAATTGGCCTTCTTCGATTGCAGATAGGTAATCTACTTCGTCTGTTACTACGCCATCTACAACGCGACGGTATGGTGTCTCTAGGAAACCGTACTCGTTACAACGCGCAAACGCAGATAGAGAGTTGATCAGACCGATGTTTGGACCTTCAGGCGTTTCGATAGGACATAGACGACCGTAGTGAGTTACGTGTACGTCACGTACTTCGAAGCCAGCACGTTCACGAGTTAGACCGCCAGGACCCAATGCAGAAATACGACGCTTGTGCGTTACTTCTGATAGCGGGTTGTTTTGGTCCATGAACTGTGAAAGCTGTGAAGAGCCAAAGAATTCTTTAACTGCCGCAGAAATTGGCTTCGCGTTGATCAAGTCTTGAGGCATGATTGCGTCAAGATCGCCTAGGCTTAGACGCTCTTTAACTGCACGCTCAACACGTACTAGACCTACACGGAACTGGTTCTCAGCCATTTCGCCTACAGAACGGATACGACGGTTGCCTAGGTGGTCGATATCGTCCACTTCGCCCTTACCGTTACGGATCGCGATCAGCTTCTTCATCACTTCGATGATATCAGTTTCATCAAGTGTGCCTTGCTCTTGAGCATCTTCACGGCCGATAGAGCTGTTGAACTTCATACGACCAACAGTCGATAGATCGTAACGCTCTTCAGAGAAGAATAGGCTTTCGAATAGAGCTTCTGCAGCTTCTTTTGTTGGCGGCTCACCAGGGCGCATCATGCGGTAGATTTCTACCAATGCAGAAATACGATCAACCGTGCTGTCGATACGTAGTGTTTCTGACATGAATGGACCATGGTCTAGATCGTTCGTGAATAGAACTTCTAGCGCTTTGTGGCCAGCCTGAGATAGGTTCGCTAGTGCTTCCAGGCTGATTTCCTGGTTAGCGTTAACAATGATCTCGCCTGTTGCTTCATTGATATAATCTTTTGATGCAACTTTACCTACGATGTACTCAACTGGTACTTCGATGTGATCAACACCATCTTTTTCTAGTTGGCGGATATGACGAGCTGTTACGCGACGACCTTGCTCAACGTAAACTTTACCATTTGCTTCGATGTCGAATGACGCAGTTTCACCACGTAGACGATCCGGAACCAACTCCATCAATAGAGTTTGGTCTTTCACTTCGAAGTTCACTTTCTCGAAGAAGATATCTAGGATTTCTTCTGTCGACTTACCTAGTGCTCGAAGGATGATCGATGCTGGTAGCTTACGACGGCGGTCGATACGAACGTATAAGTTATCCTTAGGATCAAACTCGAAATCAAGCCATGAACCACGGTAAGGAATAACACGTGCGTTGTATAAAACTTTACCTGAAGAGTGGGTCTTACCCTTATCGCTGTCGAAGAACACGCCTGGGCTTCGGTGCAGCTGGGATACGATAACCCTCTCGGTACCGTTGATTACGAAGGTACCATTGTCTGTCATGAGTGGAATTTCACCCATGTAGACTTCTTGTTCTTTAATGTCTTTTACAGTACCTGCTGGCGCGTCTTTATCAAAGATAACTAGGCGTAGTTTTACACGTAGTGGCTTTGAGTAAGTTACACCGCGGATTTGACATTCTTTAACGTCAAAAACTGGCTCACCAAGACGGTAGCTAACGTATTGCAGCTCAGAATTGCCGTTGTAGCTCTGAATCGGGAATACAGAACGGAAAGCGGCTTCAAGACCGTATTGACCTTCAGGATCCTGTTCGATAAATTTGTCGAACGAATCGAGCTGGATCGATAGCAGGTATGGAATGTCCAAAACTTGTGGACGAGTACCAAAGTCCTTACGGATGCGCTTTTTCTCGGTATAAGAGTAAACCATGGGGTTCCTCAGCTCGCTGATAAGTGACCCAAACTGTCCGCCCGCTCCTAGTTACTTAAGGGGGGTAAGGGACAGTGACTAATATAGCTGTTTACTGTAGTGACATTTCATTTCGTAAGAATGAAATGTTTTTTGCATGGATATCAGGCGCTTAAACAGCGGGAAAATTCGCCTATACCCTACAGCGCAAAAAGGCCGGTGGTTAAAAAACCACCAGCCAATTAGCCGTTAGGCTAAGAAACTATGCAATAATTACTTAACAGCAACAGTTGCACCAGCTTCTTCTAGCTGAGCTTTAAGAGCTTCAGCTTCTGCTTTCTCAACACCTTCTTTAAGAGGTGCTGGAGCGCCGTCTACTAGAGCTTTAGCTTCTTTAAGACCTAGGCCAGTTGCGCCACGTACTGCTTTGATTACAGCAACTTTGTTACCGCCAGCAGCTTCTAGGATTACGTCGAATTCAGTTTGCTCAGCAGCAGCTTCGCCTGCAGCAGCGCCGCCAGCTACAACAGCAGCAGCAGCAGAAACACCGAATTTCTCTTCCATTGCTTCGATTAGTTCAACAACTTGCATTACAGACATTTCTGCAACTGCGTCTAGGATTTGCTCGTTAGTAATAGACATAACAATTCTCTTTTAAGTCAACAATAAGTTTATTAAGCAACCAGTAAAAAGCAAGGCTTATGCCGCTGCTTCTTGTTTTTGATCGCGGATAGCTGCGATAGTACGCGCCAGCTTGCCAGCCGAAGCTTCTTTCATGCACATCATTAGGCGTGCAATTGCTTCGTCGTAAGTTGGTAGTGTTGCTAGTACTTCAGCGTCAGTTAAAGCGCCTTCAAATGCAGCAGCTTTGATCTCGAAATCTTTGTTCTCTTTAGCGAAGTCTTTGAAAAGACGCGCTGCAGCACCTGGGTGCTCATTAGAGAATGCGATTAGAGTAGGACCAGTGAAAGTGTCAGTTAGACACTCGTACTCAGTACCTTCAACCGCACGACGAGCAAGAGTGTTACGAACAACTCTCATGTAAACGCCAGCTTCACGAGCTTGTTTACGTAGAGAAGTCATCGCGCCAACTTGAACGCCACGAGAATCAGCTACAACTGCAGAAAGTGCACCACTGGCAGCTTCGTTGACTTCAGCAACAATTGCTTTTTTGTCTTGAAGGTTTAAAGCCATCTTGGATTTACTCCTGGTTGTCGTTACACCACTCACTATCATCACGACAGTGAGAGCTATTGAGGTGCTTCCCCAGAAGAAAGTTAACTATATTACATAGAGCTTTCTGTCAGTTCGGGCACCATCTACGTAGGATAATTAAGTTTGCTTTTACACAAACACCTACGGTCTTGGACGGAGACTGGGTCTTAATTCATTTCGAACTAGGAGACAGTTCAAAGAACCAAAGTTCAGCCCCAACCACAAATATTAGGCGCAAAATTATACACTAATTTTGCGCCTAAGCAAATAAATTATGCTTGAGTGTTCAGGCTAGCCTGATCAACAGCAACACCAGCACCCATAGTAGTAGAGATGCTTACTTTCTTCAGGAAAGTACCTTTCGCTGAAGATGGCTTAGCTTTCTTCAGAGCAACTAGAAGTGCTTCTAGGTTCTCTTTGATCTGCTCAGCAGAGAAGTTTGCTTTACCGATAGTAGTGTGGATGATGCCGTTTTTGTCGTTACGGTAACGAACCTGACCAGCTTTAGCGTTTTTAACTGCTTCAGCAACGTTAGGAGTTACAGTACCAACTTTAGGGTTTGGCATAAGACCGCGAGGACCTAGGATAGTACCTAGTTGACCTACAACGCGCATTGCATCTGGAGAAGCAACAACTACGTCAAAGTTCATTTCGCCTTTCTTAACTTGCTCAGCAAGATCTTCCATACCTACGATGTCTGCGCCAGCTTCTTTAGCTGCTTCAGCGTTAGCACCTTGAGTGAACACTGCAACGCGGATTTCGCGGCCAGTACCGTGAGGTAGTACAGTTGCACCACGTACGTTCTGGTCAGATTTACGAGCATCAATGCCTAGGTTAACAGCAACGTCTACAGACTCAACGAATTTAGCAGTCGCTAGTTCTTGAAGAAGAGCAACAGCTTCGTTGATTTCGTATTCTTTAGTTACGTCAACTTTTTCGCGGATTACGCGCATGCGCTTAGTTAGTTTTGCCATCTTATTAACCCTCTACCACTAGGCCCATTGAACGAGCAGTACCAGCGATAGAACGCTTCATCGCTTCGATGTCAGCACCAGTCATATCAGCAGCTTTAGTTTCTGCGATTTCTTGGATTTGAGCGTCAGTTACAGTACCAACTTTTTCAGTGTTTGGACGACCTGAACCAGACTTAACGCCAGCAGCTTTCTTAAGAAGAACAGCAGCAGGTGGAGTCTTAGTTACGAACGTGAAAGAACGGTCGCTGTATACTGTGATAACTACTGGAGTTGGTAGACCTTTCTCAATAGATTCTGTTTTTGCGTTGAACGCTTTACAGAATTCCATGATGTTCACACCGTGTTGACCTAGTGCAGGACCTACTGGTGGACTAGGGTTAGCCATACCAGCAGCAACTTGTAGCTTGATGTAAGCTTCAACTTTCTTAGCCATGATAATTCCTAAGTTTGGGTACAAACGCTAATCGCGGATCAGCTCCCCGTTTGTGTAAGAAACTTTTTACTTCACTTGAAGTAAAAAGGCGCGAAATTATAGTCATAATCCGCGCCTTATACAACCCTAAAAAGGTGATTTTTTATACTCTTTAACGAAGAGTCTTAGTCCAGCTTTTCAACCTGACCAAATTCAAGCTCAACTGGTGTCGCACGACCAAAGATCGATACAGACACTTTCAGGCGGCTCTTCTCGTAATCCACTTCTTCAACAGTACCGTTGAAGTCAGCAAATGGACCTTCGTTAACACGTACCACTTCACCCGCTTCGTACATTGTACGCGGACGAGGCGCTTCACTCGCTTTCTCAAGACGATTAAGAATCGCGTCAGCCTCTTTATCCGTGATAGGTGCCGGACGGTCTGAGGTACCACCAATGAAGCCCATGACACGCGGCACACTGCGTACTAGGTGCCATGATTCATCGTTCATAATCATCTGAACAAGGACGTAACCTGGGAAGAACTTACGCTCAGATTTGCGACGCTGACCCGCGCGCATTTCCACTACTTCTTCAGTAGGAACCAGTACTTCACCGAATAGCTCTTCCATGCCGTGCATTTTGATATGCTCGCGCAGAGATTGAGCTACACGACCTTCAAATCCAGAGAAGGCTTGAACCACATACCAGCGTTTTTTTGGAGCTTCACTCATGAATAAAAACCCTCTATACCCCAGTTGCTAGAGCTACTAGACGAACCATAATTCCGTCAATACCCCATAGCACTAGAGCCATTACAATACTTACAGCTAAAACGATCAGTGTTGTTTGCATGGTTTCTTGGCGAGTAGGCCAAACAACTTTACGTACTTCCATACGAGATTCTTTTGCAAAACTGATCGCTGCTTTACCTTTAGTCGTTGTTGCTGCAACGCCTAAGGCAGCTGCAATAAGAACAACAACGCCTGCAGCACGAACCACTACAGACATTTCACCATACAGGTAATTACCCACAACAGCGGCAGCTGCCAATACGAAAGCGGCTACCCACTTAAACGTATCTGCTGCGTTTGAGCTATCAGGAGTTTCAGCATTATTTGCTTTCATAAAACCAACCTGTTACAAGTCTTAATATAGACGACAACAACCCCGCTGTTGCAGGGCAAACTCCATATCGCTGAAAAAATCAGCGTACTCTTCTTAAGATTAAGCCTCTTTGCTTAATCTTGCTCTGCGCCCAACCCACTTCTGAACAAGAAAACAGCAAAAATAATGTTGAGTGCAGAAAAAGGGCATCAAATGATGCCCTTTTTGCTACTGGTTCGTCAAATCTAATTCAAGATTTTCCGAAAGCATCGCTAATTCGCTATGAATTAGTCGAAGATCTTAGCAACAACACCAGCACCTACTGTACGGCCACCTTCACGGATCGCGAAACGTAGAC
>NZ_JAWOTE010000038.1:0-29064 GCF_033338695.1 Vibrio sp. Vb1166
CAGCAGAAACCATTTCTGTTTTTGGCCGATACAAACAGGCTTGGAGTCCCAACGCACCAATCGCTTTGGTAGCTTATATCTTAACCAATGACGACTTGTTGCAATGATCTTAACGTCTTTTTTCGTTAAACCGACTTCTTCGTATAACTCCCTGAACATGGCTTGTTCAGGGGTTTCACCTTCGTCAATCCCACCTTGTGGAAATTGCCATGAGTGTTGCCCGTATCGTTTAGCCCAGAAGACCTGACCATGGTTATTACATATCACAATACCAACATTAAGTCGGTAACCATCGCCATCTATCACTGGCTAACCTCTATGAATAAATTTTTTATTACCGTGATTTTTCCACATATCCCCATTACTAGCAAACTTACTGATGTGATATGAGCAAGATTTATTACCTTTTCACCATTTTTGGATATCTTTTAATCAAACCATACCTTATCAACACAAGAGTGAGACATTGCCCACATTTATTCACCTTTTCTGTGAATAACTTTGTGAAGAATTCAATTCAAATGAGTAATTCAGTTCAATCCCATCAAAAGCAAAACAGATGAAGAAACAAAAAAATAAACATAAAACATTGATAAAAAAGTATTTATTTTTAAAAACAACGATAATTCGATCTTCAGTTTCTTGATGATCTTTTCACCAAACTCAGATCGGTCAAAGATCCACCAACAGGCTATTTATCCACACTCACCTGCTATTCGTTTAGATGATTACAACAAAATCAACCCCAAAAATGCATTTTAACCCCTGTTTATTCATACAGACCCCGCCAGGATCTTATCAATACCTCCTCCACCTGTGGATAAGTTATGAATTGATCGTTCTTACACCGCCTCGGTGAAATCTTAAACAGTAGATTTGGTCGGAGTTTGATAAACTATATTTTTTGTAATACCACCTTGTAACTATGAAACCAGAACCACAAACAGAAGCAGAGCTATTGGAACGAGCGCATGATATGGCAGGACTCTGTTTTGCTGAGTTGGCCGCCGAGGCGAATATGATTGTTCCTGAAAACTTAAAACGTGATAAAGGTTGGGTGGGTCAATTACTCGAATGGCACTTGGGCGCTCCAGCTGGCAGTAAACCTCAACAAGATTTCGCAAAACTAGGGATCGAGTTGAAAAGTATTCCGATCAGTTACTCTGGCAAACCTTTAGAAACAACCTTTGTTTCTGTGGCGCCCCTCACTGGTGTTCATGGTCTTACATGGGAAACAAGTCATGTTCGAAACAAGCTATCTCGTGTCCTTTGGGTACCCGTAGAAGGAGAACGAGAAATCCCACTCCCTGAAAGACGTGTGGGCAGTCCACTCATTTGGTCACCAGATGAAGAAGAAGAACGGATTTTGCGAAATGACTGGGAAGAGTTAATGGAGATGATCGTCTTGGGAAGATTTGATCAAATTTCCGCCAGACACGGAGAAGCGCTGCATCTTCGCCCTAAAGCCGCAAATGCAAAAGCGCTCACCGAAGCATATAACTCAAATGGTAAGCCGATGAAAACTCTGCCCCGAGGCTTTTACCTTAGAACACAGTTTACTGAACAGATCTTACTCAAGCACTACATTAACACTCAACCAGAATAAAACTATATCAGCTATTTAGTGCGTCACGAGCGATAACTCAATATCGCAGTATGAGGCTGCCTCTTCAGTGCCACATTCGTCATACGCATTGCGCAGCCTTAAATACGCTTTATCGACCCCTAGCCTCAATAGTTCTTCTTTTACTAAGTCTAGAGAGCCAAAATGTATCGGGTCTTCACCGTCTTTAATCGGCTCAAGTTGATGCTTGTACTCCACAGCTAAAAGATAGTCAGAGACATCAGAACACCCAATCACAAATACTTTGGGAGTTTTATAAGTATCTTTATGTGGACCATGTAGCCACATGTCCAATTGATGCTTCTGCATAACATACCTCCTTCACACGATCATTTAAGTGTAGTTAGGCTAACTGTAGCTTTCGAGTTTGCTCTTCCTTTATACGTAAATCATTTGCGATTGCGGCTACAAATCCCCTATATTGGAGTCACTTATTTAGTCGGTAACTCTTCAAGGACGTGATATGCAATACACAAAACTACCGCACTCATCACTTGAGATCAGTAAAATCTGCCTCGGCACTATGACGTTTGGCGAGCAAAACACAGAAAAGGACGCCTTTGAACAGCTCGACTTTGCCCTCGATCATGGGGTGAACTTCATCGATACCGCAGAGATGTACCCTGTACCGCCAAACTCGGAAACACAAGGGCTCACCGAGCAATACATCGGTAATTGGTTAGCAAAAAGCGGCAAAAGAGAGAAAGTAGTACTGGCAACAAAAGTGGCAGGCCCTCGCAATGTTCCTCACATCAGAGACAACATGAGCCTTAATCGTCGCCACATCCATACAGCAATTGATGACAGCCTTAATCGTCTACAAACCGATTATGTCGATTTGTACCAACTACATTGGCCGCAGCGTCAAACCAACTGCTTTGGTCAACTCAACTACCCATACCCTGACAAACAAGAAGAAGTCACGTTAATTGAAACGTTGGAAGCGCTTACTGAATTAGTGAATGCAGGTAAAGTGCGCTATATCGGCGTATCCAACGAGACGCCGTGGGGTGTGATGTCGCTATTGCGTTTGGCAGAAAAACACGATTTGCCAAGAATTGTCTCCATTCAAAACCCATATAACTTATTGAACCGCAGCTTCGAAGTTGGCTTGTCTGAAATCAGCCATTACGAAGGCGTTCAGTTACTTGCCTACTCTCCTTTGGCATTTGGCTGCCTGAGTGGTAAATACCTAAACGGGGCAAAACCTGAAGGCGCTCGATGCACTAAGTGGGAGCGTTTTGCGCGCTACTTCACTCCGCAAGGTGTTAAAGCGACCGAAGCTTACGTCAATTTAGCTCAAGAGCATGGTCTAAACCCTGCACAAATGGCGCTCGCGTTTGTCAATCAGCGTCCATTTGTTGCTTCTAACATTATCGGAGCAACAAACCTAGACCAATTAAAAGCCAATATCGACAGTATTGATTTGCAACTTAGCGACGAACTACTTACTGAAATTCAAGCAATAGGTACAACTTACTCGAATCCTTGCCCTTAACAGTACCACCTTCAAACGAAAACAGCTGATCTTCAAGATCAGCTGTTTATCCAATGAAGTCATACTTCATATAAAAAGTTAAGCGTGTTGAATGACTCGTTAGCAACTCAGTCAGCCCAACACGCTAACGATTACGTCATTATTCGCGACGTTAAGACTCGACGAAGGTGACGAACTCGACGTTCAACTTTTACTGCATCCGGAACATTGGCACGTGTAGAACGACCATCGCGATCTAAACCAATATCCCTCAATAGATGAACATTCGTCCATGGAATATCATGAGCAGTTCGGCGTATGGTACGCTGCCATTGCTTTTCTTCGCGTTTAAGGTCTGCTTTCAATAGCAAAGTGGCCAATTGTAAGTAAATAGAGTGACGCATAATATTTTCTCCGATTATCGATGTATTCGACTGGGAAAAATAGTGCGTAAAATGAACAGAAATATTCTGTTGATACTAAGCCGCTACTTTCCCGCAGCCTAGTAATAAATATGATAGGTTACGGATTAATTTTTATCTTGTGAGCCAGTGGTATTGGTATCATCCGATTTAAGGGTTATCGGAGCGATAGGCATACGATCAGCGCAAGCAGTGGTGTTAACAACGTAATGTTTCATCTTGCGCCTCCTAGCTAAAAATTAATCCGTTTATGAAAGGTATAACTCATTGAGTTACGGTTAAATTGTAAGCTTTGATGAATATATATCAAACATTTTTTGCCTTTTTGATTAAAAACAAATCAATACACCGCAATTTAGTTTCATATACTTTTATGTATAACATATTCACCTGAGGAATATATAAATTTGCGGATTTTATAAATCAAACCAAACAAAAATAAAAAGAGCGGCTCTGTGGCCACTCTCTTTTATTGTATTTATTCGCCTATTTAACACAGGGAAAGGCCAACTACATGGCTTGTTCGGAAATCAAGTTATGTTTATTAAGTAGTCGATACATGGTTGCACGCGAAACTCCGAGCTCTTTCGCCGCATTTGAAACTTGACCAGAATGAGATTCCAAAACAACCAGCAACGCATCACGTTCACTCTTCTCTCGGATTGATTTCAAGCTGCGCTTTGAGTCATTACGTTGAGGTAAATCTAAATGATGCTCTTCAATCATTACGCTGTCGGACATTAATACCGCTCGCTTCACTTGGTTCATCAGCTCACGCACATTTCCAGGCCAGAAATAACGTGTCAGTGCCTTGAATGCATCCTCAGAAAAGCTTTTTGCTTGCGAGTTGTACTCTTTTGAGAACTCTTGTAAGTAGAAACGAGCCAGCAATGCGATGTCACTCGCACGTTCTTTCAAGCTAGGGACATTGATGCGCAGAACGTTGATGTAATGGTAAAGCTCTTCATTGAAGTCACCGTCAATCAAAGCTTTTTCAACATCTGACGAGTTAGCAGCAAGAATACGCACGTTAACCGCTTTTACGCCATCTTTGGTATCAATGGTGCCTTCTTGCAAGAATCTCAGCAGATTCATTTGCTGCTCTTTTGAAATGGTAAGAATGTCATTAAACAACACGGTGCCACCATCTGCTTGTTCAAGCAGGCATGCTTCCATATCTTCATCGGCGTTAATACCAAATACTTCAGCTTGGAAACGTTGTTCATTGAGTGCGCGACAGTTAATTGCCATAAACGGTTTATGAGAGCGTGAAGAGACTTTATGGATGGCCCTAGCAACCGCCTCTTTACCAGTCCCACTTTCCCCAGAAATCAGAATGCTGACGTCCGTTGGACCAATGCGCTTCACTTGATCGCGTAAACGTTTCATCGGGATAGATTCACCGATCAAACCCATATCTAAACTGCTACCAAAACTAGGCCAAACTTTTTTCTCCAATTTAAGCATGCCAAGCTGGTGACCTATTGTGCTTAATAACTGTGCATCTGGGATCGGCGCTGTGAAAAAATCGATACAAAAGTTAACAATGAACTGGCATATGGTGTCAGTGCCAAGCTGAGATTCACGAATAAACGCTAACCAACGTACGTGTTTGTGAGAGCTGACTAAGTTCGCCAAACCATTCAAGCTGAACTCGTCATGGCTGAGATCAACAATACCGATACATGGACCAATATCTTCTAACAGCGTATTAGCTTTGCGTAAGTCACCTACTTGGTGACACTTCCAGCCCACTTGCTCCAGTACCGATAACCAAGGCTCATAAGTACCGCCAACTACCACAAGCGATCCCGGGATGGAATCCATCTTAAACTGCCCAGCCATTCTCTAACCCTTTTTCATTGTTAATAGAAATTTTGTGCCACAAACTTATCTTTGCGAGCGGGTAACATTATCGAGACTCCGCCCCCTCACGTCTGTCTCAGTATTAAGACTATGCAATAGATTGAGATTTGGCGAATGTTTATTTGCATATCCCATTAAAAAGCAAATGCAACAACTTGAATTAGCTTAACTAAAAGGCAAAAAAAAACCACCCGAAGGTGGTTTTTTACTCATCCTATCGAATTACGCTTGCGGGCGCATTGCAGGGAATAAGATCACGTCACGGATAGTGTGCGTGTTAGTCAGTAGCATAACCAAACGGTCGATACCGATACCTTGGCCTGCTGTTGGCGGTAGGCCGTGCTCTAGAGCAGTGATGTAGTCTGCATCGTAGAACATTGCTTCGTCGTCACCAGACTCTTTCGCTTCAACCTGTGCTTTAAAGCGTGCATCTTGGTCTTCCGCATCGTTAAGCTCTGAGAAACCGTTCGCTACTTCACGGCCACCGATAAAGAACTCAAAGCGGTCTGTAAAGAACGGGTTGTCATCGCTACGACGAGCTAGTGGAGAGATATCTGCTGGGTAGCCAGTGATGAACGTAGGCTGCATTAGCTTAGGTTCTGCTGTTTCACCAAAGATCTCTTCAAGAAGCTGACCACATGTCCAGAAAGGTTCTACTTCAACGTGAACAGATTTCGCGATAGAAACCATTAGATCACGGTTTTGTAGGTCTTCTTCTGTTAGCGCTTGGATTTGCGCGTGGTCTGGGTTGTAGTGCTTGATTGCTTCGAACATGCTCATACGAGTGTAAGTACCACCAAACTCAACCGTTTCATCACCGTAAGGCATTGACGTTGAACCTAGAACTTCTTGCGCCACTGAGCTTAGTAGTTCTTCAGTTAGGTCCATCAGATCTTTGTAGTCTGCGTACGCCATGTAGAATTCCATCATTGTGAATTCTGGGTTGTGGCGTGGAGAAAGGCCTTCGTTACGGAAGTTACGGTTGATTTCGAATACGCGATCAAAACCACCAACAACTAGACGCTTCAGGTATAGCTCTGGCGCGATACGTAGGTACATTGGCATGTCTAGTGCGTTGTGGTGCGTGATGAATGGACGCGCACTCGCACCGCCAGGGATAACGTGCATCATTGGCGTTTCAACTTCCATGAACTGCTTAGAGATCATGAAGTTGCGGATTGCAGACATTACTTTAGAACGTACTACGAACGCTTGACGAGAGTCTTCGTTAACGATCAGGTCAACGTAACGTTGGCGGTAACGCATCTCTTGGTCAGTTAGACCGTGGAACTTTTCTGGAAGTGGACGTAGTGCTTTGGTTAGCAACTCGTACTCTTCCATGTTCACGTATAGGTCACCCTTACCAGACTTATGAAGTGCACCTTTAACACCGATGATGTCACCGATATCTAGACCTTGGTATTTTTCTTTAAGTGCTTTTTGAACCGCTTTGTCAGCATAAGCTTGGATACGGCCAGAAGTTTCTTGAATTACCAAGAATGGACCACGTTTAGCCATGATACGGCCAGCGATTGCTACTACGTGGTTAAGCTCTTCTAGCTCTTCCTTCGTCTTTTCACCGAACTCTTTCTGAAGGTCGCCCGCTAGTGCGTCACGACGGAAGTCGTTTGGATGGCCGTTCGCTTTGCAGCTCTTTCGGATTGCATCCAGTTTAGCGCGGCGTTCAGCAATCAGCTTATTTTCTTCTAGTACAGTTTCGTTTTGAACAGCATCAGTCATTTTCGATGTATCCTGTTTTTGTCGGTGAAAAGCTTTATAGACCTGATTTCAGGCTAGCTTCAATAAATTTGTCCAGATCGCCATCAAGAACCGCTTGAGTATTACGGTTTTCAATGCCCGTACGGAGGTCCTTAATACGTGAGTCATCCAATACGTAAGAACGGATCTGGCTACCCCAGCCAATGTCAGACTTAGCGTCTTCATTAGCTTGTTTTTCCGCATTTTGCTTTTGCAATTCAAGCTCAAATAGCTTCGCTCGAAGCTGTTTCATTGCCTGATCTTTGTTCTTATGTTGAGAACGGTCATTCTGACACTGAACCACTGTGTTCGTAGGTACGTGCGTAATACGTACCGCAGATTCTGTGGTGTTTACGTGCTGACCACCTGCGCCTGACGCACGGTAAACGTCAATACGTAGGTCGGAAGGATTAATGTCGATGTCGATGTTTTCATCAATCTCTGGATAGATGAACGCAGAAGCAAATGACGTATGGCGACGACCGCCTGAATCGAACGGAGATTTACGAACAAGACGATGAACGCCCGTTTCAGTGCGTAACCAACCGTACGCATACTCACCAGAGATGCGAACTGTTGCCGACTTAAGACCCGCTACTTCACCTTCAGAGACTTCAATCACTTCAGCTTTGAAGCCCTTCGCTTCTGCCCAACGTAGGTACATACGCAGCAGCATGTTAGTCCAGTCTTGTGCTTCTGTACCACCAGAGCCTGCTTGCAAATCGATGTAACAATCAGAGCTATCGTGGTCGCCAGAGAACATACGACGGAATTCAAGCTTTTCTAGCTTCTCTTCCAACTCAGCAAGTTCTGGTTCAATTTCGTCAAATGTTTCTTGATCTTCTTCTTCTACAGCCAGCTCAAGAAGACCTTCTACATCTTCCACACCTTGCTCTAGTTGATCAATGGTTTCAACAACCGCTTCTAGTGATGCACGCTCTTTACCCAGTGCTTGCGCACGCTCAGGTTCGTTCCATACATCTGGTTGTTCAAGTTCTGCGTTGACTTCTTCTAGACGCTCTTTCTTCGCGTCATAGTCAAAGATACCCCCTCAGGACATTTGTGCGCTGAGACACGTCCTGCAGACGGTTTTTAATTGGATTGATTTCAAACATGTTTACTCAACATTTTAGAATAGAATTTAACCGAGAAATTCTACTGAAAAATGTGACGGAGATACAGGAAAATTTCGGATGAGAAATCAGATTGCGGTGAGAGAGAGCACGGTCATAAAATTTTACGCCCACTTAGGGGCAACCGTACTCTATAAGAAAGGTTGATCTAGGTATTACTTAGCTTCGATATGGTCGATCATCAATTGCAATGATTGATTACCACGAAATTCATTCACATCCAGCTTATACGCGAGACGTACTGTTTTAACCGATGCATCTGGCCATCGACGTAGATCAACATTGAATGCAATACCGTCGATCATCACATTGGTAGGGTGACCTTTATAAAGCGGCTCTAACATCAATTTAAGATGCTTCTCACCCACCAGCTTTTGATGCAGTACTTTAAACTCACCATCAAAGATTGGCTCTGGGAAAGCTTGTCCAAAAGGGCCACCCGATCGCAGCTGTTCAGCAACGTGCATAGAGAACTCTTCCGGCTTAAGTTCACCATCTGACATGATCACGCCTTTTAGCGCCGCTTCATCGAGTTCCTTTTTTACCACTTCATCAAACAAACGACTGAAACGCTCAAAATCCTGCTCTTTAATCGTTAAGCCTGCTGCCATGGCGTGTCCACCAAACTTGATGATCAAACCCGGATTTTGCGTGTCGATGAAATCCAACGCATCGCGCATGTGTAGCCCCGGAATAGAACGACACGAGCCTTTAATCGTCCCTTCTCCGCCATCAGCAAATGCAATGACTGGACGGTGAAACTTCTCTTTAATACGCGAAGCCAAAATACCAATCACACCTTGATGCCAATCACGTTGGAACAAGGCTAGGCCATAAGGAAGCTCATTGCCTTCACCAAACTGAAGGCGCTCACAGAAAGCCATCGCTTCTTGCTTCATGCCTTCTTCAATCTCTTTACGAGTTTGGTTCAAGCCATCCAATTCACTTGCCATGCGACGAGCAGCGTGGATGTTGTTACACATCAGCAGTTCAACACCGAAAGACATGTCATCAAGACGACCTGCAGCGTTAATACGTGGACCTAAAGCAAAGCCAAAATCGGACGCAACTAAACGACGCGCATCGCGCTTCGCGACCTCAATTAACGCTTGGATGCCGGGACGTGCTTTGCCCGCACGAATACGTTGCAAACCTTGGTGTACAAGAATGCGGTTGTTTTCATCCAATGGAACGACGTCGGCGACGGTACCCAGTGCAACAAGGTCAATCAATTCCATCAACTTGGGCTCTTGCATCCCCTGTTCTGCAAACCAATTGTGTTTTCGCATATGAACGCATAGTGCCATCATGAGATAAAACGCGACCCCTACACCCGCAAGCGCTTTAGATGGAAAGCTACAGCTCTCAAGGTTTGGGTTCACCATTGCATCCACATCAGGCAACACTTGTCCTGGTAAGTGGTGATCGGTAACGAGCACAGTAATGCCATTTTCTTTTGCGTAACGCACGCCTTCGATTGATGAGACGCCGTTATCCACCGTCATGATCATCTCAGCGCCAAGCTCTAAGGCTTGGTCAACGACTTCTGGGCTTAACCCATAACCGTCTTCAAAACGATTTGGCACTAAGTAATCCACATTGTGACTACCAAGCATACGCAGCGCGAGTACTGATAATGCTGAGCTTGTCGCACCATCAGCGTCAAAATCACCGACAACGATGATGCGTTTTTGTTCTTTTATCGCCTGAAACAAAAGATCGACAGCTTGCTCAATCCCCCCGAGTTTTTGATATGAATGCAACCCACGGGCCGACGTTTCTAATTGTGAAAGATCCGTTATCCCACGGTTGATGTAGATACGTTTAAGAATCGGAGGAATGGAATCAGGAAGAAGGGAAAGATCTGGTTCAGGACGTCGTTGAATTTCTATCATGCTTGAAAGAGCCGACAACTTTGCCGGCTCTGCTCCTAAAGGATTATAGTTGCTTTAAACGTTTCAATAGCTCTGCAGGTGGTAGGTAGCCACCAACCATTTCGCCATTCGGTAAGAAGATTGCTGGCGTACCAGAAATACCCAATTGGCGACCTAGATTGTAATGCGCCTGGATGGTTTCTTTACACTGTTTCAAGTCTTTCGCAGGGTTATCAAATGTACGATTCACTTTCGCGTTGTGCATTGCCGACGCCGGATCTTCAGCACACCAAATCGTTGCCATTTGCTCTGCCACAGGGCCAGTTGCACCTTGGCGAGGGTAAGCCATGTAACGCACTGTAATACCTAGATCATTATAGCCTTGCATTTGGCTATGCAGACGCACACAGTAACCACAGGTGATATCTGTGAATACGGTCACAACATACTTTTCATCGTCGGCTTTGTATTCGATCATGCTATCGGAGAACTGAGCAATTTTCTCGGCGTTAAGCGGCGCTTGACGCTCTGCTATGACATCTTTGTAACTGCCATCATCATTAATGGCATAAAGCGTACCGGCGATAAAATGGCTACCATCATTTGAAGCAAACAGGATCCCGCCATTGGTTTGAATTTCCAATAAGCCAGCGACGTCTGATGGTTGAATATCAACGATAGATAAACCAAGCTTTGAGAACTTAGTTTTTAATGCTGCTTCATCAAAGCCGCTTTGTGCAGCTGGCGCCACTTGTTGCGCAGGAGTCTCCGTTTGAGCCTGACTTTCTTCTGCACCACAAGCGGTAACAAAAAATGGTAAAGTCAGCAGAGTTAGTCGGCGTAATACGCTCATGAAATTCACCTTAATGTAAAATCGTTTTTCCAAGAAGACATGGATGAATCTAACCATTGTTATGCTCTTGGGTGGTGTTGACTGTGGATCTGCTTCAATCGTTCAGTCGCCACGTGAGTATAAATTTGCGTGGTCGATAAGTCACTATGTCCTAAAAGCATCTGTACGACCCTGAGATCTGCGCCATAGTTCAATAAATGCGTGGCAAAGGCATGACGCAGTACGTGCGGCGACAGCTGATCAGTATCAATCCCTGCTATCAAAGCATAGTACTTAATACGGTGCCAAAACGTCTGACGAGTCATTTGTCTTGCGCGTTTACTAGGAAAAACAATATCAGATGATGTATCACCAAGTAACGCAGGGCGCCCTTGTTGAATGAACGTCTCGATCCAATCAACCGCGTTTTCCCCCATAGGAACCAGGCGTTCTTTACCACCTTTACCAGTCACGCGCACCACCCCTTGGCGCAAGCTAACATTTTCCATGGTCAAACTGACGAGCTCTGTCACACGCAACCCTGTCGCGTAGAGTAGCTCTAGCATCGCTTTATCGCGCAATTCTATAGGGTCATTCGGGTCTGGCGCTTCGAGCAACGCGTCCACTTGCTCTTCACTAATATCTTTGGGTAAACGTTGTGGCAGTTTAGGGCTAACCAAGAGCGCACTCGGGTCATCAGCACGCACCTTCTCACGATGCAGGTATTGAAATAAACGACGAATAGCCGACAACATACGCGCACGGGACGTCTGTTTGTAATCTAAGTCTACAAGGTGGCTTTGATATTCTTGCAAGCCAGACAAACTGATAAAATCAAGACGGTATCGATGTTTTTCCATCCACACGAGCAGCTTCATTAAATCGTTTCGGTAGGAAGCCAACGTGTTCTCTGATAGACCACGCTCCATCCACATCGCATCTAAGAATTGCTCAACAAGCGAAAAATCTTGTTGATTGACAGGCTGTTGTGCCGTCATGAATGCTTCCTTATCTGTTTATATTTACAGTATTTAGATTAAAGCACCTGCCAATCCAATACCATAAAAAATCATCCCACATAGGATATTCGCTGCAATCTTCCTCAATTTATGGTTAGAATCTTCCACAACAGCAACACAAATAACGACGAATATAATGAAAATCGGACTCTTTTACGGCTCAACGACCTGCTACACAGAAATGGCAGCAGAGAAAATTCGTACCCTTATTGGTGAAGACCTTGTCGACATTCACAATGTGAAAGAGACACCGTTATCACTAATGGCGGACTACGACTTATTACTCCTTGGCATCTCAACTTGGGATTTTGGTGAAATTCAAGAAGATTGGAACGCGATTTGGCAAGACATCGCGACCACGCCACTGAAAGGCAAAGTTGTAGCGCTGTTTGGCCTGGGTGACCAAGAAGGTTACGGAGAGTGGTATTTAGATGCGATGGGCTTACTTCACGATGAATTACAAGCCACAGGCGCAACCTTTATCGGTTACTGGCCAAATGAAGGCTACGAATTTGAAGCATCGAAAGCACTGATCGAAGATGGCAGCAAGTTTGTTGGACTTGCGTTAGATGAAGACTCACAGTACGAACTGAGTGATGAACGCATCGAAAAATGGTGTGAACAAGTTCTTGTGGAATTCCACGACACGCTTTAATAGCGCAAACACGTCATCATTAAAAAGTAAAAAGCCCGATGAAGTAATTCATCGGGCTTTTTATTATCTTGATAACGCGAAGTGATTACGCGGTTTCTTGTGCTAGTTCTGGGCGAGGTTTCGCGATGAAGAACATGCACACGATAGCCGCAAATGTTGGAAGCACCCAACCCATGCCGACTTCGAATAGTGGCAACATGTTAAACGCAGAAACATCAATACCCGATACTTTTGCCGCATCAACCAACGCAAACAACAGAGATACAAGCAGTACCGCGCGGTAAGCAAAACGTGGATTTGGCAGTTTGCTGCGCACAAATGTTAGTGCAACCAACGCAATCGCCACAGGGTACAGCGCAAACAATACTGGCACTGACAGAGAAATCAGCTGTGCAAGACCAACGTTTGCAACCAATGCACAAACAGAACCATTAATCAGTACCCATTGCTTGTATGACAGTGGTGTTTTCGAGCTGAAGAAATCTGAACACGCAGAAATCAAGCCAATCGCGGTTGTCAGACACGCTAGCAATACGATGACAGACAGAACGATTTGACCGTATGGACCAAACAACGCTTGAACGTATTGGCTAAGCACTAGGCCGCCATTATCAGCACCAGCAGCAACCGTTGCACTCGTCGCACCTAAGTAAAATAGTGAGATGTAAACAAACGCAAGACCAGCAGCAGCAATACAACCTGCATAGATCAGATATTTAGTAGTTGCAGAGCGCTCAGTAATGCCTTTACCGCGCAGTGCATCAACCATCAGCATACCAAACATCAATGACGCGAACGTATCCATTGTGTTGTAGCCTTCTAAGAAGCCTTTGGTCAGAGGCTGCGTTAGGTATTCACCGTGCGCGCCAATCATATCGCCCTGAGGATCAAGGAAGACAGCGACAGCAAGAATGATCAAACCAACGAACAATGCTGGTGTCAGTACTTTACCGATAAGATCGATCAAACGGCCTTGGAACCATGAGAACATCATCGCTGCGATAAAGAAGATCACTGAGAACGCTGTCAGATGCGTTTGTGACGCCTCAAGGAAGAAAGGTTTCACCGCCATCTCGTAAGCCACTAGGCCAGTACGAGGCGCTGCAAACGCAGGACCAATGATGATGAAAATCAGTGCAGCCATAAGAACTGCCGCTTTTTTCGGAAGATCTTGCGTCAAGTGATCCCAAGAACCACCAGCAACAGCAATAGCAACGATAGTAATAAGAGGTAGACCTACCGCTGTTAGCAAGAAACCAAACATAGCTGGCATTAAGTTTTCACCCGCTAACTGACCCGCTAGAGGTGGAAAGATAATATTGCCCGCACCTAAAAAGAACGCAAATAGCATAAAGCCTACTGCGATAATATCTGTTAGTTTTAACGTCTGCTTCACAGATAACCCTTGTCTTTTAATTAATGAATGTTGTGTATGCTTAGACCACTTTTTGTATACCTAAAGTCAATAAGTACACGTGGTTCAATCTATAAAATTTTCGCCGCATAATGACGAAAGACTCATCATTTGGCAACCTTTAAGAAAAAAACACCATATTAATTTAGTTTTCAAACTTAAAAGCAGTGGATATAACCAGATCCAAATAACAGACCAGTTCTTTATCTCGATCAATTAACAATACAATTTAATAACCAACAAAACAACAATCTATACAATTAATAAACAATAGAGCAATCTACTTAATTATTGAGCAAATATAAAACAATCATGAAGAACAAAAAACTGAAAACTAAAGGCTTCAATTTTAAGCAATTTTGTATTGAGGGCGGCGAGAGTGGTATGCCAGTCAGCACAGATGGGGTAATGCTTGGTGCTTGGATTCAAAGCCCTAACGACGCTAAAATTCTCGATATTGGCACTGGCACTGGCCTGCTTGCCCTGATGTGTGCTCAACGCTTTACGGAAGCTCAAATAACCGCGGTCGATATCGAATTAACAGCTGTTGCTGCCGCGCAAAAAAATATGGCCCAGTCTCCTTGGTCAGATCGTGTAAGTGTGCATCACACCGACATACTGCACTTTACGCCGACACATCCATTCCAACGCATCATTTGTAACCCGCCCTACTTCAACAGCGGCGAGCAATCGAAACACAGTCAACGTGCAACCGCGAGGCACACTGATACGCTAGGCCATAACGCATTGCTACAGCGTTGCTATCATTTGCTTGATGACGAAGGGAGAGCTAGTTTTGTGTTGCCAATCACCGAAGGCGAGCAGTTCATTGAGCTAGCATTAAACCAAAGTTGGTATCTATCGCGGATCTGTCGTGTGCAACCATCAGAAAAGAAACCAGTACACCGACTGTTATTTGAACTGTCAAAACGACCTTGCGATTTGCAGACGTCACATTTAATTATCCGTTCAAATGACGGCTATAGTGATGATTTCATACAGTTAACTCGCGAGTTTTATCTTAAGATGTGAAATAACATGTGATCCTTATCACCAATCACTTTATAATGTGCGACCTTTTTGTATTCTATGCTGTTGTGGCGAACCATTAACCAAGCTTTGCTTGTGGAGAACTCATTGTGATCAGAACCTTTGCTGAACTTGATCTAGACCAAAACCTACTTGAAGCCATTGAAGAGATGGGTTACGAACGCCCAACAAAAATTCAGGCAGAAGCGATTCCACAAGCGTTGGACGGTCGTGACATTCTAGCGTCAGCGCCAACAGGAACTGGTAAAACGGCCGCCTTCGTCCTGCCAGCATTGCAATACTTGCAAGACTTCCCTCGTCGTAAGCCTGGGCCTGCGCGTATTTTGATCCTAACGCCTACTCGCGAACTGGCGATGCAAATTGCCGATCAAGCACGTGCTTTGGCAAAAAATACCAAACTCAACATTTTCACCATCACTGGTGGTGTTCAGTACCAAGAGCACGCCGACATCCTTGCAACAACACAAGACATTGTGGTTGCGACACCTGGCCGTTTAAAAGAATACATTGATGCAGAACGTTTTGATTGTCGTGCAATCGAATGGTTAATCCTTGATGAAGCAGACCGCATGCTAGATATGGGTTTTGCTCCTACTGTCGATCGCCTATCTAACGAATGTCGCTGGCGTAAGCAAACCCTTCTGTTCTCAGCAACGTTAGAAGGGAAAGGCGTAGAAGGCTTTACCGCTGATCTGTTGAATGACCCAGCAGAGATTGATGCAAAATCGCCGCTGCGTGAGCGTAAGAAAATTGCTCAGTGGTACCACCGAGCTGATGATGCTGAACACAAACTGGAATTACTAAAACACATTATTACTCAACAAGCTGAGCGCACTATCGTCTTTTTAAAGACTCGTGAGCGTTTGGCTGAGCTACGAGCGCAGCTTGAAAGTGCACAGATTCCATGTTCTTGGATTCAAGGTGAAATGCCGCAAGATCGTCGTAACAATGCGATTTCTCGCTTCCGCGATGGAACTGTGAACGTGCTGCTCGCGACGGACGTTGCTGCGCGTGGTATCGATCTTCCGGATGTATCACACGTTATCAACTACGACATGCCGCGCACGGCTGATGTTTACCTTCACCGTATCGGCCGTACGGCTCGCGCAGGTAAGAAAGGTAACGCTATCTCAATCGTAGAAGCACACGACCAACCAATGATGGATCGCGTTGCACGTTATGTGAAAGAAGACATCAAAGAGCGTTTCGTGAAAGAGATGCGTCCTAAACACAAAAAGCCTGTGTTTAAGAAGAAAAAGAAAAAAGACGACAAGAAAAAAGTAGCGAAAAAGAAAACCGCTAAGAAGAAGTAATCTTGTTGGGGCCAAGTAGCTCAAGCTAGAAAATAACAAAGGGTTGGCAATGCCAACCCTTTTTCGTTTGTGCTGATAGAGATTAACGTAGACTACGTCTCAATCAGCTTTATTTTTGCTCTTCGCGTTTAAATACTAACTCTGTTGGCGTCGATTCATCTTCCACAAAGTAGTAACCCGCCGTATCAAACTTAGTCAGGTCTGCCACGCTCTCAACACGGTTTTCAATGATGTAACGCGCCATCATACCGCGCGCTTTCTTCGCGTAAAAACTGATGACCTTGTATTGACCATTCTTACAATCTTTGAATACTGGCGTGATCACTTGCGCATCTAAATTCTTTGGCTTAACCGCTTTAAAGTATTCATTTGATGCAAGGTTGATAAGGACATTATCGCCTTGAGCAGAAATCGCTTCGTTAAGCTTGTCCGTAATAACATTGCCCCAAAACTGGTACAAGTTCGTACCCTTGTCGTTTGCAAGCTTGGTACCCATTTCAAGGCGGTATGGCTGCATCAAATCAAGTGGTTTTAGTAAACCATAAAGACCCGATAGCATACGCAGATGATCTTGAGCATATTCGAAGTCCGCTTCAGATAAACTTTCGGCGTCTAGCCCTGTGTAAACGTCACCTTTAAATGCAAGAATGGCTTGTCGTGAGTTTTCCGTGGTAAACGTTTCACTCCACTCTTGGAATCGGCCCACATTTAAATCGGCAATCTTGTCGCTCACTTTCATTAAAGAGGCAACATCAGCAGGAGTCAGTTTGCGGCATACATCGATAAGCTCTTTTGAGTATTCGACCAACTCAGGTTGAGTAAATTTTTCTGTCGCTAACGGAGACTCGTAATCAAGAGTCTTCGCTGGAGAAACTACGATAAGCATGACTTTCCCTTCTCTAATTTTGTTTTTAATAGGGTACAAAAAAAGCCATGCATTGTCTGCATGGCTTTTTACATCGTACTAATAGCTTTCAACTATGAGTGATAGCTCACTTAGTCTTTTTTATCGTTGTACCAAATGCCTTCTTCAAGCTGAGATTTCAGCTCCGGGAAGTCATTCGCATCAAATGTTGGCACTTTTCCTTCACCAAGCTGGCGGTTGTAATCTTTGGCCAGTTTAATCACGATGCCAGATAGCAAGATGATCGCCACCAAGTTGACTATCGCCATCAGACCCATAGAGACGTCAGCAAGCGACCATACGACTGGTAACGAAGCTAGTGCACCAAACATCACCATACCAAGAACAATAACGCGGAAAATGCTTAAGCCCGCTTTATGATTGTGCTCTAGGAAGATTAAGTTCGTTTCAGCATACGAGTAGTTTGCAATGATTGAAGTAAACGCAAAGAAGAAGATTGCCACAGCAACAAAGATGCCGCCCCAATCGCCAACTTGTGAGCTCAATGCACGCTGAGTTAGCTCGATACCCGTCACTTCTGTTGCTTGACCGACATACTCACCAGACATCAGGATGATAGCCACTGTCGCAGAACAGATAACGATCGTATCCATGAACACGCCTAGCATCTGTACGTAACCTTGAGACGCTGGGTGTGGTGGGTAAGGTGTTGCTGAAGCTGCCGCGTTAGGTGCAGAACCCATACCTGCTTCATTCGAGAATAGACCGCGCTTGATACCGTTAATCATTGCCTGTGCAATTGCGTAGCCAAGACCACCTGCTGCTGCTTCTTGCAGACCAAATGCACTCTTAAAGATAAGCATCAATACATCAGGTAATTTCTCTAGGTTAGAGAACATGATGAACAGCGCTAGGGCTAGATAAAGTAGTGCCATGATCGGAACGATCATCTCAGCAACTCTTGCGATACGCTTGATGCCACCGAAAATAACAATTGCAGACAGTAAAACAACGGCAATACCGACATACAGGTTATTCCAACCAAATGCGTTGCTCATTGCATTGGCAATTGAGTTAGCTTGTACGGCGTTGAATACCAAACCAAAAGCGATGATTAGGAAAACTGAGAACAACACGCCCATCCAACGCATGCCCAGGCCTTTTTCCATGTAGTAGGCAGGACCACCACGGTAGTTGCCATCATCATCTTTGGTTTTGTATAGCTGCGCCAGTGTGCTCTCAGCAAACGATGTTGCCATACCAAGCATTGCAATCAGCCACATCCAGAAGATCGCACCAGGACCACCCGCAGTCAATGCAACTGCAACGCCCGCCATGTTACCTGTACCAACACGTGCAGCAAGACTAGTACAAAGCGCTTGGAAAGAGGAAATACCAGCTTTGTCTGCTTTACGGCTGTTCTTAAGAACAGAGAACATGTGGCCGAAATGGCGGAACTGAATGAACCCTAATCGAACGGTGAAGTAAATACCAACACCAACAAGAAGATAAACCAGAATCGAGCCCCAGAGGAGATCGTTCATCAAATTGATTAAGTCTGTCATGTGTACCTCAAAGTGAGTTGCGCCAGTCTATGCGTCCTAGCCATCCACCAAATTGCCTGCTAAGTGTCAAAGTGTGCTTAGCTTTTTAAGTAATGTTTATGGGCAATCTAGAATCGTAAACGTCGCTTCATGCATCCATTTTACGTACCAGCGTATTTTTTGACGGGCGGATAATGCAACCTAGGAGCGCAAAAATCAATATGCAACAACAAGAATAATGTTGTTATTTTTCACTATAAAGTCACCAAAAAATAACATAAATAGAAGACTTAACACTCAAACTGCGCAACATTTCAATTACCAAACACCAACATAAATAATTATTCTTCATTAAATGGAATGGCAAACCGTATAAACAAGAACAAGCTAGTATTCACAAGGTGTTACATAAATTTACGCTAGTGACTTACCATCTAATTGAACACTATTCCATCAAACTGATTTTATGCAACTTTAACCTTTGCGCAGTGCACCCATTCATCAAATCGAATTAACATAGAAAATCTCTCTATTTAATCGTTTTCTTGAGATCGTTTGTGCATTTTTTATCCACATAGTTGCAATAAAAAGTGTGATTTTGAGAATATTTTTGCACGAAAATGTCATGCTACCGACACAAATGCGAAATATATCATGGTTATTCTCACGGCTATTGTGGTACTTAAAAAACTCCACAAGGACTGGTTACAACAGTTTAGCTTAAGAAAGGTAAAGGTGGCTTATGGAAGGCTTTCAACTAGATGACATTTTTAATCTGGATACTACCTCAACAACCAAATCTCGTGCCAAACCAGTAAAGCGAAAGTGGCGTGAAATAGAAGAGATGAACGACAGACGCAATTTGCTTAAAGAGCTGCGCGAACTTGATGTCTGTACCGATTATAACTTGGAAGACATTAAACTCTAATTCAAACAAAAGGCACCTTACGGGTGCCTTTTGTTTTTTGTTTACAGTGACCGTAAACACCGTGAGTTTATGTACCAAGGTTTAAGTATGAATACCATTATTACTCAATGAGAATCTTCCGTACTTTTTGCCGAGAAATATGCACACGAAATTTTCGTTTGATTCCCAATAAATAAGAAGTGTATCTCACAAACCCGAGAGACGACTTTCGCTCGCTCAGGTTTCATCATTCAGTCTTAAACATACTCAGTATCACTTTGACGAACACGTTCGGCCAACTGCTTATAACGATCAGCAATCGTGTCACCAAATACAGGGTCATCCTCACTGACGCTCCATAAGCTCTCGACATGCTGCCAATCTTCTGTGGTAAATAACTCTTCAATGAGAGGCAAAATTTTTCGCTCTTCTAGCTCCAAGTGGCGCCTTTGCGATTCAATGAAATCTTCTAGGTGAGCGACGAACATGTCTTGTGGCACAACAGCATCCTGAAGGATCATCTCTATCACGGATGAAAACTCTCTGGTTTTACTCGCTAACTCTAGATGTTCTTTCTCTAAATTTTCCATGGTTTGTTGCTTACCATAGTGTTCAAGAAAGTGGTGATAGAGGATATCTTCTTTCGGGTGGTGTACTTTCTCCGAATGATTAGAGAGGTAATCAACAATCTCGCTTACTAACGCATAGTTGATTACACGTTCTTTTTTTATCTCATTAAGCTTATGGCGCAGTATCGCCAACAGACGAACCATATAACCATGTTCGCGTCGAATTCTTTCGATCATCATAGCGTCTCTCCTTAACACCTACTTTTAGTAAGTGTACATGAGAAATTTACTATCAGCCTCGAGCGTGCTCAAAAAAACAGCGATCATAGCATCCATGATCGCTGTCTCTTCATTTATACAGTTAATGGCAAATGCCAGTTAATTGGTGCTTTTTCTTGTGATGTAAGCAACTGGTTTGCTTGAGAGAAATGCTTACAACCGAAAAAGCCTCGATGTGCAGAAAGTGGCGATGGGTGTGGGGCAGCTAACACATGGTGCTTGTTGCGATCGATAAAGCGCCCTTTCTTCTGCGCGTGTGACCCCCACAGCAAGAACACTACACCTTCTTGATGCTGATTAATGGCTTCAATCACTCGGTCAGTAAACGTTTCCCAACCTGTCTTTGAATGTGAATGCGCTTTACCTTGCTCCACCGTTAATACCGTATTGAGTAACAATACGCCTTGTTCAGCCCAGCTTTGCAAAAAACCATGCTGAGGGATTTGGAAACCTTCAATATCTTGCGCCAGCTCTTTATACATATTAACCAGTGACGGTGGCGTTTTAATGCCAGGAAGTACAGAGAAACACAGGCCATGCGCCTGATTTGGGCCGTGGTATGGGTCTTGTCCTAGAATCACGACCTTAACGTCTTTGAACTCGGTAAAACGAAACGCGTTAAAGACATCTTTTGCGGGAGGAAAAATAGCTTTGCCTGCGGCGCGTTCGGCTTCAACAAAATTCAAGGTGTCTACAAAGTAGCTCTGCTTTTTCTCTTCGCCGATCACATCGTGCCAAGTGGGTGACTGATTCATGGAAAGTTCCTGTCCTAAATTTTGCTTCTATTCTAACGAGCGAAACTCAAACAAACAAAAACTTACCACGAACTTGAGACAAGTAATAAAAGACTAATGCTTCTGTGGCGTTCGAAAATGCCCCTGTCCGGTAATGTGACGATTAGGCATCGGTAAGCGAAGCACACGACGAGTGTAAGTATAAGGAGTAAAAGAGAATGGTCGAGACATGTTGGCATCCTTCTTTGCTAATTCAGAGATTGATGTTCAATGACTAAGAAAGAAAGGTGCCAACTTTGTGGTTACGCCATTAACTGTCAATGGCCGCTAAATGGAATTGACGCAACGTGTTGATCTCTTGCTGCCAAATATCTGGATCAATTGTTTCCAAAATCAGAGGGATACCATCAAAACGAGGGTCTTTCGCGATGTACTCAAAGCAATCCCACCCGATCTCTCCTTTACCTAGCGAATGGTGGCGATCTACTTTGCTGGCAAACTCTACTTTTGAATCATTTAGATGCATTGCTCTTAAATAGTGCATACCTACGATACGGTCGAACTCTGCAAAGGTGCGCTCGCAATCTTCTTTTGTACGTAAGTCATAACCAGCCGTAAAGGTATGGCAGGTATCAATACAAACGCCGACACGATCTTTATCTTCCACTTGCTCGATGATTTCAGCAAGGTGCTCAAACTTCCAGCCTAAGTTAGTGCCTTGACCTGCCGTATTCTCGATAACAGCGATCACATTCGGCACCGCTTTATGCGCAAGATTGATCGACTCGGCGATCGTTGCGAGGCACTCCTGTTCAGAGACTTTCTTTAGGTGACTACCCGGGTGGAAGTTAAGCAAAGTCAGCCCTAACTGATTACAACGCTCCATTTCATCAATAAATGCCGCGCGGGATTTATTCAGCTTTTCTTCTTCCGGCGCACCCAAGTTAATCAGATAAGAATCATGGGGAAGAATATGTTCTGCTCCGAAACCCAGCATTTTACAGTTCGCTTTAAACGCACTGATGGTTTTTGCTTCTAAAGGCTTCGCCACCCACTGGCGTTGGTTTTTTGTAAATAGTGCGAATGCATTCGCGCCAATTTCACGAGCTCTCAACGGAGCTTGATCGACCCCACCAGCAGCAGAGACATGTGCACCAATGAGTTTATTCCCAAGCTTGTTTTTCATGTTTGTCATTTAATCACTTTAGACTTTCAGTATTGCTACCTAAATACAGATAGTTGCGTTAACCAGTTTAAACTTTAATCTCAATTTGTAGTAAATTTACAACAAAACTAGTTATTAAATATTTTTTATATTATCAAATAAATTGTAATTAGTTTGTTTTCAAAGGTTTTATTGATTTAACTCAATAAAATTACCTTAATAAAAATAATGTTTTTGGTTGTTTTTTGACTTAAATCAATATTAAAATAGTGGATATTAGCTATATAATACTCAGCTCAACGAAAATTCGAAAATTAACACCAATAATCACCACGTAAGTGGTCTAGGAGATAGTGATGATCCAAGGTATCCAAATTACAAAAGCGGCAAACGACGACCTACTAAACTCTATCTGGCTATTAGATAGCGAAAAAAATGAAGCTCGTTGTGTTGCTGCAACTGCTGGCTACGAAGCAGACCAAGTTATCGCAATCAGCGACCTAGGTGAATACGAAAGCCGTGAAGTTGCAATCGAAACTGCTCCTCGTATCGAAGGCGGCCAACACCTAAACGTGAACGTGCTTAAACGCGAAACACTAGAAGATGCAGTTGCACACCCAGAGAAATACCCACAACTAACTATTCGTGTTTCTGGTTACGCAGTACGTTTTAACTCGCTAACTCCAGAGCAACAACGTGATGTAATCGCTCGTACTTTTACTGAGACTCTATAATCTCTCAGTAAACTAGCTCGCTAGAATTTAAAAAGCTTGGTCAGCAATGACCAAGCTTTTTTGTTTCAGAATCCTTCTAAACCCTTTCTATAATGGAAAGCAACTCGCCTCTAAGGTGCATTTCTTTGCGAAGGATCTTTCTGAAACGCTTGCGCTAAAGAGGTTGGATCAAGCCTATCTCTTTGCAGTGACGCCCCTTCTGCCCACCAAATCAATTGATGCATCGTGCGATTCATATAGTTGTCCCACTGCGTCTGCTCCGACTCATCCGCAGCAACGCCCTGTTCATCAAAGACTTCTTGCGCTTTCGGAATGTGGATCATCGCAGAGACAGGTAAACATCCAAGTTCAGATAAGAAGGTACGCATAGAAACGGCAGCTCTAACACCACCCCATTGTCCGGCAGAATAGGTCACGATAGCACTCGGCTTGTAAGAAAACAGCGAACTGCCGAAATGGTTAAGCATGTTCGCCAAAGCAGGACTCATCGAATGGTTATATTCCGGGCTAACCATCACATACCCATCCGCATGTTTGATTTTGTCTGCCAGCTCACTTAGGTGCTGCGGAACTTTAGAGCGGTGATAAGCAAACTCGGGCTTAAACACATCGCCAAAGTCGTAATTCAAAGGGTCGATGATTTCGACCATATGTTGCGAATGTTGACTCGCGATGAGTTTTTCACACGCTTTACTGACTCGCATTCCTAAACGGGCTGGTCGTGGTGGCGTGCTGTTTCTCACTGAGCCAAGAAAAATCAAAAAATGCATGCTTCTCTTTCTATCTCATTTAGTTAAGTTCGTTTCTCAATCATAAAGAGAGTCACAACTTACCGACAATAAAAAAGGTGAATGATTACTCATTCACCTCTCGTTATTTCTGTTTTTGATACTTACTATACTTTGAAGCTTACTGCACGCGGCGCAGTACTTGTTTCAATGCGTCAAAGTCTGCGTCGAGCTCTTCCGATAGCAGCTCCATCGCAGCGTGCTTCGCTAGTGGCGCAGGAAGGTCGATATCGGATTCTAGAATATCATCCACCACTTCTTTGAACTTCGCAGGGTGAGCAGTACATAGGAACAGACCGGTTTCACCGTCTTGCAATTGTTCTTCAAGCACTCGGTAAGCAATCGCACCATGCGGTTCGCATAGGTAGCCTAGAGCATGTAAATCTTTCACTGACTGTGCGCTTTGCTCATCAGATACTGCGCCTTTACCTAACGTCTCCAAGCCCCACTCTTTCACGCGGCACAGCTCTTCAATACGAGGCCAATTGTTTGGTTGGCTCACGTCCATCGCGTTCGATGTTGTTGCGACTGTTGGTTTTGGCTCCCACTTACCTGTTTCTAGGTAGCGAGGAACCGTGTCATTGGCATTAGTTGCAGCGATAAAGCGTTTGATAGGCAAGCCCAACGCTTTTGCCAATAGACCAGCAGTTAGGTTACCAAAGTTACCACTTGGTACAGACACAACAAGGTTTTCACGCTCTTGTTTGCTCATTTGCGCAGCGGCTTCAAAGTAGTAACAGATTTGCGCCATCAAACGGCTGATGTTGATTGAGTTTGCAGAGTTCAGACCGATCTCTTCACGCAGTGCAGAATCATCAAAAGCTTGCTTAACCAGTGCCTGACACGCATCGAAGTCTCCATCGATCGCGACAGTGTGAATGTTTTTACCAAGCGTACAGAATAGCTTCTCTTGCAGTGGGCTGATCTTGCCTTTCGGATAAAGAATCACAACGTTGATGTCTTCCATACCGTAGAAAGCATGCGCAACGGCTGCGCCAGTATCGCCAGAAGTTGCAGTCAGAATGGTGATCTTGCCACCGTCCGAAACGGCTGCAAGAGATTGCGCCATAAAGCGACCACCAAAGTCTTTAAACGCAAGCGTTGGGCCATGGAACAGCTCCAGTGCGTAAACACCATCTTTTACTTGGTTGATAGGCGCAGGGAATTGGAATGCAGCATCAACAAGAGCATTCACTTGCTCCTCTGTAAGTTCATCTCCAATTAACGCCGATAGAATCTTAGTGCTACGAGAGACAAAGTCTTCTGCAAGCAGCGCATCGATATCTTCAAATTTTGGTAATTCCGATGGGAAAAATAGACCTTGGTTACGGCCTAACCCTTGGCGAACGGCTTGGCCAAAGGAAACTTGTTCATCATTTTCTTTTATATTGTAAAGCTTCATAGCTCACTTCCTGTTACTTTCGAACCCTGCTTATCTAGACGACAAACGTGGACGAATCCTTCTTCGTTTTGTACGTAGTTTTGTTCTAACCAGCGAGCAACTCGCTCAGCGACATCTTTCTCTTTGCAAATACTGAACAGTGTCGGACCACTGCCAGAAATACCGGTTGCCAATGCTCCCGCAGACGCTGCGTATTGACGTGCATTCGCAAAACCTGGAAGCAGTTTCTCACGATACGGTTCTGCGATCACGTCTTTGATCATTTTTGCAGCAAGTTCTGGCTGACCAGAATGACACGCATGAATAAAGCCCGCAAGGTGGCGACCATGAGCAATTATATCTTGTCGGCGGTATTGAGATGGTAGGATCTCACGCGCTTCCGCCGTTGATACCTTGATACCCGGATACGCCATCACCCAGTACCAATCATCAAAGCAAGGCACTTCTTGACTGATGATACCCAATTCTTCAAGCATCAGTTGCACACCACCAAGGTAACATGGCGCAACGTTGTCGTAGTGAATACCACCAGAGATCTTGCCTTCCATCTCTCCCATCAGCGCCAATAATTCTGTCTCGTTAAGTGGCAGTCCATGGAATCGGTTCAATGCATCTAATGCAGCGACGATAGAACATGCACTTGAGCCTAAACCAGAGCCAATTGGCATGTTCTTTTCTAGCGTCATTTCAAGTGGTTTTAGCTCAACACCTTTTTTATCTAGCTCGCAAGAAAACACCAGCCAACAATCGTAAACGATGTTTTCTTTTGGCTCTGTAGGCAACTTAGAGACAAAATTACCCGCAGTTTTCAGACTGAACGGCTCAGTCCCTGCCTTAACTTGCACTCTGTCACCTAGCAAGGTCCCATCCACTGGGGACACGGCCGCCCCCAGCACATCAAAGCCAACGCTTACATTACCAATTGATGCTGGGGCATAAACCACTACATCCATATCACTTGAACTCATTATTGTTATACCCCTAGTTTCCAACCTAAAGTACGCATCACGTCAGAAAATACACCCGCAGCCGTTACTTCGGTGCCTGCACCATAGCCACGTAACACTAGTGGGATTGGCTGATAGTAACGGCTGTAAAATGCCAGTGCGTTTTCACCGTCCTTGATTTTATACATTGGATCGTTTTCATCCACCGCTGCGATGCTTACTGTGCACTTGCCCTCATTAATCTCACCAACGTAGCGCAGTACTTTGCCTTCTTCCGCTGCCTTTGCAGATAATTCTTTAAAGTAAGCGTCTGCTTCAGGTAAACGCGCCATAAATTCATCAACGCTACCAGAATCATCAAAACCTGGTGGCAGTGCTTGATCAACCACAACGTCTTCTAGTTCTAGAGACATGCCTGCTTCACGAGCTAGGATCAGAAGCTTACGCGCGACATCCATACCAGAAAGATCATCACGAGGATCCGGTTCAGTAAAACCATTTTCTTTTGCGATATTAGTAGCTTCACTTAGGCTCATACCTTCATCTAACTTACCGAAGATGTATGACAGAGAGCCAGAAAGAATACCGCTGAAGCGCTCTAGCTCATCACCCGCTGAGATTAGGTTTTGCAAGTTTTCGATTACCGGTAAACCCGCCCCCACAGTTGTTTCGTACATCAGCTTGCGACGAGAGCTGCGCGCAACATCGCGAAGCTGATGGTAGTAAGCCATGCTTGCTGTATTTGCTTTTTTATTTGGTGTAACGACATGGAAACCAGCAGCTAGGAAATCAGCGTATTGATTCGCAATATCTTCACTTGATGTACAGTCAACCAATACTGGGTTGATGATGTGGTTACGTTGAACCAAAGAAATCAAACGCGCTAGGCTGAACTCTTCTGTCGCTGCCGACATACGATCACGCCAATGATCGAGTGGCAGACCTTCACTATCAAGCAGAAGACCTTTGCTGTTTGCCAAGCCACACACGCGAATAACGATGCCTTTTTCCGCAAGCTTCGCCTGTTGACGCTCGATCTGATCCACCAGCTCACCACCAACGCCACCAATACCAACCACGAATACGTCTAAGAAGTGCTTAGAGTTGAATAGGTTTTCGTGACACGCTTTGATCGCTTCAGAGATTTTATCTTCAGGAATCACGGCTGAGATAGCACGCTCAGATGAGCCCTGTGCGATGGCTACAATGTTTACGTTCACTTCAGCAAGAGATGAGAAGAAGCGAGATGCAACACCGCGCGATGTACGCATGCCGTCACCAACCAACGTTATGATTGAAACATTATCAATAAACTCGACCGGCTCTAATAAGCTATCTTTCAGTTCCAACTCAAACGCATCGGCCAGTACTTGTTGCGCTTTTGCTTTATCTTCTGCCTCAATACAGAAGCTAATGCTGTACTCAGAAGAAGACTGAGTAATAAGAACAATAGACACACCAGCGGAAGACATTGCACCAAATACGCGGCTTGCCATGCCAACCATACCCTTCATACCTGGGCCGGAGACGTTAACCATAGTTAGGTCGTTTAGCGTCGTGATACCTTTGATCGCCAGATTGTCTTCACCAGTGTCTTGCCCAATCAAAGTTCCTGCACCTTGTGGGTTAAAGCTGTTTTTGATCAGACATGGGATGTGGAACTGTGCGATTGGGGCGATGGTTTTCGGGTGCAGAACGGAAGCACCGAAGTAAGAAAGCTCCATCGCTTCTTGATAGCTAAGAGATTTAAGTAGGCGAGCATCTTCGACTAAGCGAGGGTCACAGTTGTACACACCATCTACGTCTGTCCAGATCTCACAGCAATCTGCGCGCAGACACGCCGCAAGAACCGCCGCCGAATAATCAGAGCCATTGCGACCAAGTGTTACCAATTCACCTTTCTCGTTACCTGCGGTAAAGCCAGGCATGATGTTCACATGACCTTGAGGAAGAGGATTCTGGCGGAAGTTCTGAGTCGAAACTTCAACATCGACCATGGCTTCAAGGTGATCACCTTTTGCGTATAGGTATTCAACTGGGTCGATAAGATGTGCAGGCTGGCCTTTGGCTTCTAACACCGCTTTCATCAATTGAATCGAAACGCGTTCGCCTTTGCTAATAATACGTGCATTAACATTGTTTGGGCACATGCCAAGAAGATTGATGCCATGAACGAATTGGCGTAATTGAGAGAGAGAAGTTTTCACTTGGTTATCGAAAGCTGAACCATCGATATTGGGTAGTACTGCTTGGACTTGAGTGAAGAGCGTTTTAAACGACTCCTCCAACTCTTTGATTTGTAGTTCTGCTTCACCATTGCGCAATGCGCCTTCAATGACCGCAACCAATTTGTTTGTTGTTTTACCAGGAGCGGAAAGAACAACCGCCACTTCTTCTTGTTGAGCGTTATTGGCAATAATGTCTGCCGCTCTCAAAAAGCGATCTGCATCAGCTAGTGATGATCCGCCAAACTTCAATACTCGCATCCCTTCCTCCGGTATATCTTCTTAAATTTGTCTAAATTCTGGATAAAAAAGCATAAAAAAAGGCCTGTATCTTGTTGGATACAGGCCTTTTTTGTGAATTTCTTTCGCTCAGCAGCCTGCCCCAACATGTGTCGTGTCGGTAATAATAATGGTCGTGGTCATTACTACTAGGCTGTTAGATGGCATAAATAAATATTCAACGTTAAT
>NZ_JAWOTE010000039.1:0-26015 GCF_033338695.1 Vibrio sp. Vb1166
TACAAAGAAATATTACTAAAGGAAGGTATTGTCGCTGAAAATAACACCATAAATCATCAAGAAATTGTAAAGACCCTCAAGCAGATAAAAAAAGAACTGCCTTTTGGTGCTAAAAAAGTTGCGATCTCAGTTCCTGATAACTCGGTAATTAGCAAGAAACTGCAAATAGAACAAAATCTTGAAGAGAGTGAAGTTGAGTTTGCAGTGATACAAGCCTTTTCTCATCAATCGCCATTCCCTGTCGAAGAGCTGAGTTTAGACTTCGTTCGTCTTCGCGCTGAGGGCGGGCAGAGTGGCAGTGATAGCTATCAAGTGTTTGCGACAAGAAAAGATGTGGTAGAAGGCCGAGTCGATGCATTACAAAAGTCCGGACTAAAACCTGTTTTAGTGGACGTGCATTCGCAAAGCCTTGGTCATATCTGGAAGCTCACCGCCGATCGCTTTCCTGACAAAAACAAATACTGCTTACTCGATATTGGCACCTTATCGAGCTCCTTCACCATGTTTACCGAACAAGGTGAACTGTTTCACAAAGAGTTTGCTTACGGCACACGCGGAGCAAACAGCGCTTCTCCAGTCGATTTTCTGTCCGATGATGCTCAGGAGAAAACAGAGCTGTTTAACCGTCAAATCGTAGAGCGAGTAAAGCGCCAGATGCAGCTCTATACCTCAATCAATGGCTCACAAAACATCAAGGGTATCTGGTTATCAGGGGAAGGGGCTTCCACTCCCATGCTCGCAGAGGAGTTGTCTCAACAATTGTCGTTAGAGTGTGAATTGCTAAATCCGCTAGGGCTATTTGAGATGAAGGTGTCTAAGCGTAAGCGTCGTGCTGTGGATTGGCAGCATTTCTCAACAGCAGCCGGACTGGCCGTTCGTGGCATTCATTGGCTAGGAGGCGCCCGTGCTTTATCGCATTAATTTACTTCCTTGGCGAGAGAATCAAAGAGAAGAGCACCGACGTCGTTTCATCAGTTTGGTCGCATTAGGCATGTTGGTCGCTGTTGGCATCCAGTGGGGTATTGGAAAGTTTTTTGAGTACCAACAAGATCAACAACAGGAGCGGCTCGATTACCTCACTCACTACATTGCCGAACTCGACCAGCGTATTGAAGCAATGAAAATTGCAGAGCAAGAGCACAGCAAAATCCTCGAACGTCTAAAGGTCGTTGAAGGTTTACAAAACGGACGAAACAAAACGACCGAGTTCATGAACTTAATGCCTGCCGTTATCCCTGAAGGTGTATATGTTGACAAGATCAAAATGAATGATCTGGAAATTGAGATCTCTGGGATCTCAGATAGCACTCCAAAACTTGCCACGATGCTGGACAACATGGAGCGCTCGGCCAAGTTGAACGACGTAGAAATGCATTCCATCGTTCACGGCAAAGCCCGTTTTGGGAAAGAGTTTCAAACATTCAAAGTGTCTTTCATGTTCAAAGTAACGGAGAAGAAATTGGAGGCTCAACGTGGTTGATTGGCAGGATCTCGAAATAGATGAAATGGCCGAGTGGCCATTGTTGCCCCAAATTGTGGTAATCGCGCTTCTGATCATGGTGATTCAAGGCTTAGGTTATTGGTTTTACCTTAAACCGAAAGAAGAACAGTTGAATCACTTGATCCAGCAGGAGCAGACACTCAAGGTGGCATTGAAGATCAAAGCGAACAAAGTGGCAGCGTTGCCTCAGCTTCAATCTCAATTGGATGAACTTACCACTCGTTACGAGTTATTACTGCAACAACTGCCTGCGCAAAAAGAGCTGGCTACAATGCTCGCTTCAGTGAATGAGCTTGGCATCGACAATAAGCTGACTTTCACCCGAATCGACTGGGGCGAAAAACAATCAGAGCACTTCCTTTATCGTCTTCCTTTAAACATAGAGTTAACGGGCGACTTTCATGACATCGGCCATTTTTCTCAGGCAATAGCGACGCTACCTCGAATCATCACGTTTAAAGATGTGACTTGGCAACGTGTCAGCCAAGAGAGCGAAACCCTGCACTTTCGGGTGCGTGCTAATACCTATCAGTTTAAGCCGGAGGAGACGAAAAATGACAAGTAAGTCTTTGTTGCTGGTACTGATGGGTTCTCTATTGATGGGCTGCCAGGCGAATGATGAATCATTGACGGATTTTATTCGAGGAGTGGAAACACAGGCGCGTCGAGAGGTCGAGAAGCTTAAGCCCGCAGACAAGTATGTTGCAGTCACGTACGCACCGGAAGTACAGCGTGCACCCTTTGAATTACCCAAAGAAGCCACCATCGCGACTCAGCCAGTTGCAAGAAAAGATTGTTGGCAACCGCCCTCAAGAAGGCGAACTGGCAAATTAGAAAAATTCCCATTAAGCCAATTACGTTTGAAAGGGGTCATGGGCATGGATAACACGGTTTCTGGCCTCGTTCAGGCTCCCAATGGCACCGTCTATAAAGTTAAGCCGGGTCAATACCTCGGACGCAATAATGGCAAAGTGACCCATGTCAGCCACTCCTATTTGTTGATTAATGAAACGTTGCCCGACGGCTTAGGATGTTGGCAAAAACGTAAAGTTAAGTTGGCTTTGAGATAGCCCCATTTATTTTTGATATTGAGTAATGAAAATGAGACAAGGATTAACACGTACACCAAGGATACTTACTGGGCTCTTCTCCTTATGGTTGTTTGTATTTTTAGCCCCTTTAGCGGCAGCTGAAGAAGTTTCGTCCAATGCCCTAAAAAGTATCGACTTTCGAACTAATAAAGATAAAGACGCCGTGATTGTCGTAGAATTGGCGTCACCGGCTGCGATTGTAGATATCAAGCGTGTACAGGAAGGGTTAAGTATCGATTTGCTTAACACTTCAGTAAAAGACGAGCAATTGTATCTCCTAGACGTGAAAGATTTTTCGACTGTGGTTGAGAGCGTAGAAGTGTTTCGCGACACCTCGACGACGCGCTTGGTTGCGCACATCAATGAAGAATACATGCATGATTACCGTTTAACGGGGCGTTTTTTGGAAATCAAAGTAGCGAAGATCAAACACAATGAGAAAGCCCCAGATAAAAGCATTTTAGAAAGAGAAGGTAAGCTTATTTCGATTAACTTCCAAGATATTCCTGTGCGAAATGTCTTGCAGCTTATTGCTGATTACAACCAATTTAATTTGGTTGTCTCCGACTCTGTCGAAGGCAACCTCACGCTTCGTCTTGATGGTGTCCCTTGGCAGCAAGTGCTGGATATTATTTTGCAAGTTAAGGGGTTAGATAAGCGTGTTGATGGCAACGTGATTTTAGTTGCTCCGACTGATGAGCTGGACTTGCGTGAGAAGCAGCAGTTAGAAAAACAAAAACTGACGGAAGAAATGGGAGAGCTTTCATCTGAAATCATCAAAGTTAATTTTGCTAAAGCATCAGACATTGCGGAGATGATCAATGGTGAAGGAAATATCAGCATGCTGTCAGAGCGCGGCAGTATGACCATTGATGAGCGAACTAACTCGTTATTGATTAGAGAGTTACCTGAAAACATCGAGGTGATTCGAGAAATTATTGAGTCTTTGGATATTCCAGTTAAACAGGTTCAAATTGAGGCGCGTATTGTGACCATCAATGAAGGTAACATGGACGAGCTAGGTATTCGTTGGGGTTTTACGTCTATTAATGGCAGTAATACAGTGGGCGGTTCTATTGAGAACAACCTTGCCACGATCGGTCTCTATAATGGAGAAGGGGGTGATGACGGTGGTGACGGTGATGGAGTAGGGATCGATGACTTCCTAAATGTAAACTTAGCTGCAACCAGTCCGAATGCCACCAGCATTGCTTTTCAGGTCGCAAAGTTAGGTTCAGACACCTTGTTGGATCTTGAGCTTTCTGCTCTGCAACAAGAGTCTAAAGCTGAGATTATCTCGAGCCCACGTTTGATCACTACCAATAAGAAACCTGCCTATATCGAACAAGGTACAGAGATTCCTTACCTAGAGTCATCATCAAGTGGTGCAACGACGGTGACGTTCAAAAAGGCGGTATTAAGTTTGAAGGTAACCCCGCAAATCACACCGGATAACCGCTTAGTATTGGATTTAAGTGTCACGCAAGATAGACCAGGACAAGTCGTGAAGACAGGCACTGGTGAAGCTGTTGCGATTGATACTCAACGTATCGGGACGCAAGTGTTAGTGAATAACGGTGAAACGGTCGTTCTTGGTGGTATTTTTCAGCACAGCATTACTAACTCGGTGGACAAAGTGCCTTTGTTGGGCGATCTTCCGCTATTAGGTGCGCTTTTTCGTCGAAGTTATGAAAATGTTGGTAAAAGTGAGCTGTTAATTTTCGTCACGCCTAAGGTGGTGATTCAGTAGTTCTGTCTCGGGAAAAACTGATTAAATCAAAAATAAAGTTGCAATAGTGGCACCATGCTTGGATAATTTCGGGTCTTATCACGAATTATCTGTGAGGAACTGGTGCCACAAGCCTTGTAGAACAGCAGTTTAGCTGTGTTTTCTTGTGGCGATCTTATTGAATCAATGTTGTAAATTACTGCTAAACATGGCTGAGAAACGTAATATTTTCCTTGTTGGCCCAATGGGCGCCGGCAAAAGTACAATTGGTAGACATCTAGCACAGCAACTGCATATGGAGTTTGTTGACTCCGATACAGTGATCGAAGAACGCACTGGTGCAGACATCTCTTGGGTTTTTGATGTAGAAGGTGAAGAAGGCTTCCGCAAGCGTGAAGAAGCGGTACTTGAAGACCTAACACAAGAGCAAGGCATCGTGCTTGCGACTGGCGGTGGCTCTGTTAAGAGCAAAGAAAACCGCAATCGTCTTTCGGCACGTGGTGTTGTTGTTTACTTAGAAACGACGATTGAAAAGCAACTTGCGCGTACAAACCGCGACAAGAAGCGTCCTTTACTTCAAACGGATAACCCTCGCGAAGTACTGGAGCAATTAGCTGAAGAACGTAATCCTTTATATGAAGAAGTAGCGGATTACACTGTTCGCACTGACGATCAAAGTGCAAAAGTGGTAGCCAACCAGATCGTAAAAATGCTAGAAGAGAGATAAGTCTTTATCTTTTTTTTAATTGGAGCAAACCGATGGAACGGATTACGGTCAACCTAGCTGAGCGTAGCTACCCAATCTCTATTGGCGCCGGGTTATTTGAGGACCCGGCGTACCTCTCTCAAGTTCTCTCAAACAAAAATGCAAAACAAAAAGTTGTTGTGATCAGTAATGTCACAGTGGCGCCTTTGTATGCAGACAAAATTTTAAAGCAACTCGAGCAGCTCGGTTGTAGTGCATCCTTGTTAGAATTGCCTGACGGTGAACAGTACAAAAACTTGGATGTATTTAATCAAGTAATGAACTTCTTACTGGAAGGGAGTTATGCTCGTGATGTTGTGATCATCGCGTTAGGTGGTGGTGTTATTGGCGACCTTGTGGGTTTTGCGTCTGCCTGTTACCAGCGTGGGGTCGACTTTATTCAAATACCGACCACATTACTATCCCAAGTGGACTCTTCGGTTGGTGGAAAAACCGCGGTTAACCATCCGTTGGGTAAGAACATGATAGGTGCGTTTTACCAACCTAAAGCCGTGATCATTGATACCAACTGCCTGTCGACGTTGCCTGAACGTGAGTTCGCTGCGGGTATCGCCGAAGTCATTAAGTACGGCATTATTTACGATGCAGATTTTTTTGTATGGTTAGAAGACAATCTTGAGCGCTTGTATGCGTTGGATGAAGAAGCACTAACTTATGCGATCGCGCGTTGCTGTGAAATAAAAGCGGAAGTGGTGGCTCAGGATGAGAAAGAATCGGGCATCCGTGCTTTGCTTAACTTAGGTCACACCTTTGGTCATGCGATTGAAGCGGAACTTGGCTATGGCAATTGGCTGCATGGTGAAGCGGTATCTTCCGGCACTGTTATGGCGGCCAAAACGTCGCATCTACGTGGTCTGATCTCGGAAGAGCAATTTGAGCGTATTGTTGCGATTTTGCGTCGTGCAAAACTGCCTGTGCATACTCCAGACAGTATGAATTTCGATGACTTCATCAAGCACATGATGCGAGATAAGAAAGTCCTCTCTGGTCAATTACGATTGGTTTTGCCTACAGGCATTGGCACTGCCGAGGTAATTGCTGATACGACACAAGACGTACTCAAACAGGCAATAGACTTCGGTCGCGATATTTAACCTTGTAATGGCGCCTTTGGGCGTCATTCTTGTAGTGTATTAAGGTTATTAGATGAGTGTTGCTCACGTACTGGAATTAGATTCTCAAATCGAGTTGCTTGATAGATTAGGTCTACTGACTAACTTTGGTTCCAATCTCATTGCGATTAATGGTCATGATGGGTACGGGAAATCTTGGTTAGCGCAGCGATACCTTGAAGTGGGTGCCAGTAACAAGAATCAATGTTTGTTACTTTGTCATTCTAATCAAGACGGTGTGCAGCATCGCGTCCTTATTTTGAGTCAACTGGTTTCAGACGCATTGTTTAATCAGCAAGAGCCTTTACTTGATAGCCTTGAAAGGCTTTTAGGTGATGAGGCGTGTGACATTGCAATTGTTGTAGATGATGCGCATTTATTGAGTGAGACACTTATCTCTGAGCTTTGGATGCTGGTCTTAGAGGCGCACCATAAGCCAAATTGGACCATCAATGTCTTACTGTTTACACAGTCTGGACGTTTAGACGGTTTGCTAGCACGTCTCAGTTATGGACAAGAGATAAAGCCTGTTGAGCTTGATATTGATATGTTGTCCGAAGTGGAAGCTCGTCGTTTCTTTGAGTCACTTGTTGCGCGCTACGTCGATGATGAGTCTGAGAAACGGGTTCGAGATGCATTTAAAAAAGTCGACCCAGTACCGGGTGACATCATGGCGTTAGGAGAGATGAAAGTGGAAAAAAGGATCATTATCCGCTCGATTGTCGGTTCACCCCTGAATATTGCGTTGGTGGTATTAGTCTTACTGTTGCTTGCTGCTGGTGGCTATTGGTGGATGCTTAGTCAACCAAGTCCTGATGATAAAGCGCAGCAAATTGCTGGCAGTTTAGAGCAAACGGCTATTCCAACTTTTGAAGAGTCAGGAGTCAGTGCAGCGCAGTCTTCACTGCAACCTGTAACCGATGGCTCTAGCAGTCTTGATAAGTCTGGTGCGGTTGATGATTCTGATTCATTACCGCCAGCTGTGACAGAAGAAGTAGCGAGCGTAGGCAGTGATGACAATCAACAAAGAGTGGTGATTGAGTCGAATGTGGTCGATGCATTGCTTGAAGGTAAAGCTGATTCAGCAGACACAAAAGCGATTGATGATGTCGTAGGTACTGAGAAGACAGAAACCGCCGATGAAACTAGCTCCCCTTTGATTAAAGTCGTAAAACCGAATCAAGATATGACGCAAGCACCTGCTCAGTCAGAAGAGGGTGAGGCAAACCAACCTGTTGTGAAATTTTCATTTGCTCGTGAAGAACTAAAAGCGCTATCGCCAAGAGCGTATACTTTACAACTCGCGGCTATGACCTCAATGGAAGATGTACAATCCTTTCTCAATGAGCATCAACTGAATAATCAAGTGCGAATTTATCCTACCGTTCGTAATGACACCGAGTGGTATATCATCACATATCAAGATTATCCGACAATTCAAATGGCTCGTGATGCCGTCGCAAGCTTGCCAGATTCGGTTAAGTCGGTGAGTCCTTGGGCAAAATCACTCCGTCAGGTTCACCGTGAAATTGAACGAGTGAAATAAACCTGAGCTTCCCTGAAAAATATGTTACATTCCGCAGCCTTAATTTTTGGTCGATAGATAGAGCAGTAGATGAAAAAGCAACGAGCCTTTCTTAAATGGGCAGGAGGAAAATACGGACTGGTTGAAGACATCCAACGTCATTTGCCGCCGGCTCGAAAGCTAGTTGAACCTTTTGTTGGTGCGGGCTCAGTGTTTCTGAATACCGATTATGACCATTATCTACTTGCAGATATCAATCCAGATTTGATCAATCTGTACAACCTGCTGAAAGAACGCCCTGAAGAGTATATCTCTGAAGCGAAGCGTTGGTTTGTCGCTGAGAACAACCGCAAAGAAGCCTACCTACACATTCGCGCTGAATTTAATAAAACCGATGACGTGATGTACCGCTCTTTAGCGTTTTTGTATATGAACCGCTTTGGTTTTAATGGCCTATGCCGTTACAACAAAAAAGGTGGCTTCAATGTACCGTTTGGCTCTTACAAAAAGCCGTATTTCCCTGAGGCGGAATTGGAGTTTTTTGCAGAAAAAGCCAAAAAAGCTACGTTCGTTTGTGAAGGTTATCCTGAAACATTTCGTCGTGCGCGCAAAGGGAGCGTCGTGTATTGCGATCCACCTTATGCGCCGCTTTCAAATACGGCAAATTTCACCTCATACGCAGGTAATGGTTTCACGTTGGACGACCAAGCTGCATTAGCCGACATTGCTGAAAGAACAGCGACTGAACGTGGCATTCCTGTGTTGATTTCTAACCACGACACTACCTTGACACGTCGGTTGTATCACGGTGCGGATCTTAATGTGGTAAAAGTAAAGCGTACCATTAGCCGTAATGGTAATGGTCGTAATAAAGTTGATGAGCTACTTGCGCTTTTTCATGCCCCAGACATGGATAAATCAAGCTCTTAATTCTCACACTATTATATCTAAATAGTGGATCTCCCCACTGGCTTCGGTAGAATTGCGCGCAGATTGTTTGCTCATTACTACTGAGGTCAGGTATGAAAGATTTTCTTATTGCTCCATCCATTTTATCGGCAGATTTTGCTCGTCTCGGTGAAGATGTAGAAAAAGTACTCGCAGCGGGTGCGGATGTGGTGCATTTCGACGTTATGGATAACCACTATGTACCAAACCTGACTTTTGGTGCGCCTGTGTGTAAAGCACTACGCGATTATGGCATCACAGCGCCAATCGATGTTCACCTAATGGTGAAACCCGTTGACCGTATTATTCCTGATTTCGCAAAAGCGGGTGCGTCGATGATTACGTTCCATGTAGAAGCTTCTGATCATGTAGACCGTACACTGCAGTTAATTAAAGAGCACGGCTGTCAGGCTGGTGTGGTACTAAACCCAGCAACGCCACTTGCAAGTCTTGAATTTATTGTGGATAAAGTCGACATGATTCTACTGATGTCGGTAAACCCTGGTTTTGGTGGTCAATCATTCATTCCTCATACACTAGATAAACTGCGTGCCGTTCGTAAGATGATTGACGAGTCTGGTCGTGATATCCGCTTAGAAATTGATGGCGGTGTGAAGGTTGACAACATTCGTGAAATTGCAGAAGCGGGCGCAGACATGTTTGTTGCAGGCTCGGCGATTTTCGGTGAGCCAGATTACAAACAAGTGATCGATCAAATGCGCGCTGAACTGGCTGAAGTTAAATAAGCACCGATAAGCCAGCGCAATAACACGCTGATTTTAAAGGCTGCCAGCTTGTTGGCAGCCTTTGTGTTTTCTAGTATTAGAAGAAATTAAATATCCACTGCGCTGAGCAAATAATCACTTGCCTATTTTACGCCCTTTCTGTACTATTCGTGCTCCTTAAACTCAGTCAATTATCTTTAGTTCCTTGCTTCCTCTGGACGACTGAGCCATTTGTGGAAGCTGAATAATCCGTAAGGAGCAACCAATGCGTCATTACGAAATCGTATTCATGGTGCACCCAGATCAAAGCGAGCAAGTTGCTGGCATGATCGAGCGTTACACTGGTTCAATCACTGAAGCTGGCGGTAAAATCCACCGTCTAGAAGACTGGGGCCGTCGTCAACTGGCTTACCCAATCAACAAGCTTCACAAAGCTCACTACGTTCTTATGAACGTTGAAGCTGACCAAGCTGTAATTGATGAGCTAGAAACTGCTTTCCGTTTCAACGATGCAGTTCTACGTAACATGATCATGCGTACTAAAGCAGCGATCACTGAGCAATCTATCATGCTTAAGCAAAAAGAAGAGCGTGCTCCACGTCGTGAAGAGCGTTCTGAAGCTAAGCCTGAAGCTAAGTCAGAAGCTGCTGAGTAAGTTTTCTTATGGCCAATCGAATGGAGCTGAGCGGCACCATTGCCAAACCGCCCATTCGTAGTAAAAGCCCTGGTGGCATTGAACACTGTCGGTTTTGGCTGGAGCATCGCTCTACTATTATCGAAGCTGACTTACCTCGACAAGTTTATTGTCGTATGCCGGTAGTCGTCAGCGGGCTTGGGTCACAAGCACTAACTCAGAATTTAGTTCAAGGCAGTAACATTAAGGTAAGTGGTTTTGTCACTTATCAAACCGGCCGAAATGGCGTGGGAAAATTAGTGTTACACGCCGACAACATTACTCAAATTTAAGATCAGGAGATAGCCCATGGCTCGTTTCTTCCGTCGTCGTAAATTCTGCCGTTTCACTGCAGAAGGCGTACAAGAGATTGATTACAAAGACGTAGCAACTCTTAAAAACTACATCACTGAAGCTGGTAAAATCGTACCTAGCCGTATCACTGGTACAAGCGCTAAGTACCAGCGTCAACTAGCACGTGCTATCAAGCGTTCACGCTACCTAGCTCTACTACCGTACACTGACAAGCATCAGTAATCGGTTCATTTTATTAAGAAAGAGGATTAAGCAATGCAAGTTATTCTACTTGATAAAATTGGTAACCTAGGTGGTCTTGGCGATACTGCAAACGTTAAATCTGGCTACGCTCGTAACTTCCTTATCCCACAAGGTAAAGCAGTTATGGCAACTAAAGCTAACGTTGAAATGTTTGAAGCTCGTCGTGCTGAACTAGAAGCTAAAGTTGCTGAGCAACTAGCTGCTGCAGAAGCTCGCGCAGAGAAAGTTAACGCTCTAGAAGCGGTAGTTATCGCTTCTAAAGCTGGTGACGAAGGCAAACTATTCGGTTCTATCGGTACTCGTGACATCGCTGACGCTATCACAGCTGCAGGCGTTGAAGTTGCTAAGAGCGAAGTTCGCCTTCCTGAAGGTGCTCTACGTAACACTGGTGAGTTCGAGATCAGCGTTCAACTTCACTCTGAAGTTTTCGCGACAGTTAACCTACAAGTTGTTGCTGCTGAGTAATTCAGTATCAAGACGAAATACTAAAAAGCACCTCCTCGGAGGTGCTTTTTTTATTTCTAAAACTGAGAGAAAAAGGGTTAAAAAGCGAAAAGTAAATTAACGGAAAATACGCTGTCCGCTTTACTTAAGCCTTCAGGCACTTTATCGTGATACTGACGAGAGTGCGCCAGTTTCAGTGCGATATCTTCAGTAATATCATTGGTTACACTGAGTTCACTATCAGTACGTGTGTTACTTCTACCTGTTACCAACGTAATATCAGCTGCGAAACTTAAATTATCCAACGCATGCCAAGTTGTGTTGATATTTCCTCGAAAAATGCCTTCTCTAACGATATCGGGAAAGACAATATCGTCATCATCTATTTCGTCTAAGTTTGGCTCTTGATAGCGAAAACCAGGGCCTACTTCTACCTCTAAAATGAAGTTCTCAGTGTAGGAGAACTGGTAACCCAAACCACCTGACAACGTATAGTCTTTAAAATAAGCACTGTAGCGAGAATCCACTCCTTTAAAGCTGCCATACAAATACGTCTTAGGGCCTAACTTGTAGTCACTCTGCAGGGAATAGGTGGATGAGCGTTTGTCTTCTTCACCGTCTTTGTACAAGTTGTAGTACTTCCATTCACCATTAGAACGGTGTCGACCTGACGTATATTCAGCACTCAAACGAGCATTCAGGGAACGAGAGTCCGTGTTACCTGTGTGAGCTTGATAGCCGAACTCCACCTCGGTTTTTAGTGGGTCGGGTACATCAATATTTTGCTCTGGCTGTACTGATTCGTCAGCATACGATGCACTAGCGCACAGTAGGCTAAAGCTAAGTAACCAGTATCGGGACACATCAACCTCGAACGTAATCAAAAAGGAGGGGCATGATACTGATACAGATATTTGGTTGGGTCAATGGTAGGTTAATTTTTATTAGAGCTAGGCGGAAGAACCAGGCTATTACCCGGGTGGTTCACATGATGATTTCTTAACAAGTAATTGTCGCTTCGGGGAAGCATCTCAGCTAGGTTAAGGTTATAATCGTGGGTCAATAGTAGTTATCGAGCAAAGTCATGGCGGAAAACAGAAATCGCAAACCTTCAGACAGTCAGGTCGACGCAATCAAAGTGCCACCTCACTCACTAGAAGCCGAGCAATCAGTAATTGGTGGTCTTTTACTGGATAATGAACGTTGGGACACCGTTGCCGAACGTGTTGTGAGCAGTGATTTCTATAGTCGTCCACACCGCCTGATTTTTGAAGGTGTAAAAACCATTCTTGAAGCGGGTAAACCTCTCGATCTTATTACTTTATCGGAATATCTAGAGCGTCACGAGTTGTTAGAAGATGTAGGCGGTTTTGCTTACCTCGCTGACTTGGCGAAGAATACGCCAAGTGCAGCTAACATCAATGCGTATGCTGATATTGTCGCTGAGCGTGCGATTGTTCGTGGCCTTATTGGTGTCGCGAATGAAATTGCGGACGCGGGCTATGACCCTCAAGGTCGCAGTTCTGAAGATTTAATAGACATGGCGGAGAGTAAAGTTTTTGCTATCGCCGAGTCTCGAACTAGTGAAAACGAAGGACCACAAAACGTCGACAACATCCTCGAAAAGACGTTAGAACGTATCGAGTTGTTGTATAAAACGCCACAAGATGGTGTTACCGGGGTCGATACCGGTTTCACCGATCTCAATAAGAAAACCGCAGGTTTGCAAGGCTCTGATTTGGTGATTGTCGCAGCGCGTCCATCGATGGGTAAAACGACCTTTGCGATGAACTTGTGTGAAAATGCGGCCATGCAACAAGAAAAGCCCGTACTTATTTTCTCGTTAGAGATGCCAGCTGAACAGTTGATGATGCGTATGTTGGCCTCTTTGTCTCGTGTTGACCAAACCAAGATCCGTACGGGGCAGCTAGATGACGAAGATTGGGCGCGTATTTCTTCTACTATGGGTATCCTGATGCAGAAGAAAAATATGTACATTGATGATAGCTCTGGTCTAACTCCGACCGAAGTGCGTTCGCGCGCTCGCCGTATCGCTCGTGAACATGGCGGTCTATCTATGATCATGGTCGACTACCTTCAGTTGATGCGCGTGCCTTCGTTAACCGATAACCGTACTCTTGAGATTGCTGAGATCTCTCGCTCTCTTAAGGCGCTGGCAAAAGAGCTAAATGTGCCAGTTGTGGCACTGTCGCAGCTAAACCGTTCCCTAGAGCAACGTGCGGATAAACGACCAGTAAACTCGGACTTGCGTGAATCCGGTTCCATCGAGCAGGATGCCGACTTGATCATGTTCATCTACCGTGATGAGGTTTATCACCCAGATAGTCCGTACAAAGGTACGGCCGAAATCATTATTGGTAAACAGCGTAACGGTCCTATCGGCTCTGTTCGCCTCACTTTCCAAGGTCAACATTCGCGTTTCGACAACTACGCGGGTCCTGCATTCGATATTGATGATGAGTAATTCCATGAGCTATATGAAAGCGGCCAAGGCGTGCATTGATTTGTCTGCGTTGCAGCACAACTTACAGCGCGTAAAAGCTCAAGCGCCACAAAGTAAAGTGATGGCTGTCGTCAAGGCCAATGGTTATGGTCACGGATTACGTCATGTCGCAAAACATGCTAACCATGCGGATGCGTTTGGCGTGGCTCGCATTGAAGAAGCATTGCAACTGCGCGCTTGTGGAGTAGTAAAGCCGATTCTATTGCTAGAAGGTTTTTACTCTCCTGGTGATTTACCTGTTCTTGTGACGAACAACATCCAAACCGTGGTGCACTGTGAAGAGCAGCTTATCGCCTTGGAGCAAGCAGACCTTGAAACTCCGGTTGTCGTGTGGCTGAAGATTGACAGTGGCATGCACCGCCTTGGGGTTCGTCCTGAACAATATGACGAGTTTGTAACGCGGCTGAAGGAGTGTCCAAATGTAGCGAAACCGTTGCGTTACATGAGCCACTTTGGCTGTGCAGATGAGCTGGATAGCGATATTACCCCACAACAGATTGAGCTGTTTAAATCGTTGACTTCTGGTTGCCAAGGGGAACGTTCACTGGCGGCATCTGCGGGGTTATTGGCATGGCCTCAAAGCCATTTAGATTGGGTTCGTCCGGGTATTATCATGTATGGTGTGTCGCCATTCGATGACAAAACGGCGCAAGATCTTGGGTATCAACCTGTTATGACACTTAAATCCCACCTTATTGCGGTACGTGAAGTGAAGAAGGGCGAAAGTGTTGGCTACGGTGGTATTTGGACCAGTGAGCGAGATACAAAAGTTGGGGTCATCGCTGTAGGGTATGGCGACGGTTACCCAAGAAGTGCTCCAAACGGTACGCCGGTGTGGGTTAATGGCCGTAAAGTACCTATTGCAGGTCGAGTTTCCATGGATATGCTGACGGTCGATTTGGGACCAGACGCAACGGATAAAGTCAGCGACGAAGCGATTCTTTGGGGGAAAGAGCTCCCAGTAGAAGAAGTGGCGGGTCACATTGGTACGATTGCGTATGAACTCGTGACTAAGCTAACGCCTCGCGTCGAGATGGAATACTCAAAATAAACAACGAAAGGCTAACCCAAGGTTAGCCTTTGTTTTATCTACTCACCGTTAATCGTAGCAATAACGCGGCGGCCGCCACCAAAGTCTCGATGCTCACCCAAGTAAATACCTTGCCATGTTCCTAAAGCTAATCGACCATTTTGGATTGGTACCGTCACACTACTGCCAAGCAGTGATGCTTTAATATGTGCCGGCATGTCGTCGTCACCTTCATAGGTGTGCTGATAATAAGGAGCACGCTCTGGCACAAACTTATTGAAGTGCGCTTCCATGTCCATACGCACGGTTGGATCAGCATTCTCATTTAAGGTCAAACTGGCGGAGGTGTGCTGAATAAATAGGTGTAATAAACCTACTGAAAGTTCGTTTATTTGTGGTACTTGTTGTTCAATTTCATCAGTTATCAGGTGAAAACCGCGGCATCTCGCTTTTAATTGCAGTGTTTTTTGTGCCCACATACGTGTTCCTTTGGAAATTTATAAATTGGCGTCTATCCTATTCCAATTAGAGCCTGTCATTAGTAAATGATATGATTCTTGTCATCGTAAATGAATTGTTCAATTTCAGGGCAGGGAACGTGACCTAACTCAATGTGAGTGTAAAAGCTCTCGGTCATAATTGGCGCCTGAAAAAAAATTACAAAGACTTGTTTTGTGGCAATTTGCCCAAACATCTAATTTATATTCTATTTGCTAAATCGGGGATTCCACAGTTTTCGCTAGACTGTAAGGAATGGAACCTACTGTAACATCGGGATAAAGACCATGTTGAAAAATATCAATCCAACGCAAACACAAGCTTGGAAAGCGCTAACGGCGCATTTCGAATCTGCACAAGATATGGATCTTAAAGAGCTGTTTGCTCAAGACGCAGCGCGTTTCGACAAATACTCTGCACGTTTCGGCTCAGACATCCTAGTCGATTACTCAAAGAACCTCATCAATGAGGAAACTCTGAAGCACCTGTTTGCTCTTGCGAAAGAGACCGAGCTGAAATCTGCAATTGAAGCGATGTTCAGTGGTGAAGCGATCAACCAAACAGAAGGTCGCGCTGTTCTTCACACTGCACTACGTAACCGCGCTAATACTCCAGTTATGGTAGACGGCGAAGACGTAATGCCAGCAGTGAACGCGGTTCTGGAAAAAATGAAATCATTCACTGAGCGCGTTATCGGCGGTGAATGGAAAGGTTACACAGGCAAAGCAATTACTGATATTGTGAACATCGGTATCGGCGGTTCTGACCTTGGCCCTTACATGGTGACGGAAGCTCTAGCGCCATACAAAAATCATCTAAACCTTCACTTCGTATCTAACGTTGATGGTACACACATCGTTGAAACGTTGAAGAAAGTTAACCCAGAAACGACGTTATTCTTGATCGCGTCTAAGACGTTTACAACGCAAGAAACCATGACTAACGCGCACACTGCTCGTGATTGGTTCCTAGAATCGGCGGGTGATCAGGCTCATGTGGCTAAGCACTTTGCTGCGCTTTCAACAAACGCGACAGCCGTGTCTGAATTTGGTATCGATACAGCGAACATGTTTGAATTCTGGGACTGGGTTGGTGGCCGTTACTCACTATGGTCTGCGATCGGTCTATCAATTGCACTAGCAGTAGGTTTCGACAACTTTGTTGAGTTGCTTGATGGTGCTCACGAGATGGACAAGCACTTCGTATCAACAGATCTAGAAAGCAATATTCCAGTGATTCTTGCTTTGATTGGTATTTGGTACAACAACTTCCACGGTGCGGAGTCAGAAGCTATCCTACCTTACGATCAATACATGCACCGTTTTGCAGCATACTTCCAGCAAGGCAACATGGAATCAAACGGTAAATACGTTGACCGTGACGGCAATGCTGTAACTTACCAAACTGGCCCAATCATTTGGGGTGAACCAGGTACCAACGGTCAGCACGCGTTCTACCAGCTAATTCACCAAGGTACTAAGCTTATCCCATGTGACTTCATTGCACCTGCAATTAGCCACAACCCAGCTAGCGATCATCACCAAAAACTGATGTCTAACTTCTTCGCGCAAACTGAAGCTCTAGCGTTTGGTAAAAATGAAGAAACCGTGAAAGAAGAGTTGGTGAAAGTAGGTAAGAATGCTGAAGAAGTGGCAGCGATTGCGCCATTCAAAGTGTTTGAAGGTAACCGTCCAACAAACTCTATTCTAGTGAAGCAAATCACGCCTCGTACGCTAGGTAACTTGATCGCAATGTACGAACACAAAATTTTCGTACAAGGTGTTATCTGGAATATCTTCAGCTTTGACCAGTGGGGCGTGGAGCTAGGTAAACAACTGGCTAACCAAATCCTACCTGAGCTTGCAGACGAGTCTCAAATCAGCTCGCATGACAGCTCAACAAACGGTCTAATCAACGCATTTAAAGCGTTCAAAGCTTAATGTTTGAATAGATAAAGAAAAGGTCAGCAAATGCTGACCTTTTTATTGCCTGAGGCAAAAACAAAATAGGTTGGCCAGTGCCAACCTATTTTTTCTCTTTTATTCGAAGCAAATTTCGATAAAGGCATTTCCCCATTGAGAAGAGAAAGGCATGATAATAATTGAGCCTTCACACTTGTGGCGAATCGTATGACCTCGGCCCGAAACCACAACCGGTGTTGCCATATCAAAGTCAAAACCACTTTCCGCCAGAATGCGTTTCGCACCACCAGTAACCATGTTGGTGATCTCACCCACCATATCGGTCACTTCTTCATTGAGCCCATTTGGACGTTCACCAAGCATGTTCTGCATGATTTCTAGGGCGAGTGCTTCATCAAAGGTGATCGACATTGAACCACGAGTTTGTGGGCCTACCATACCAATCAGACCAGAAACGTCACCTCGTGCGATCTCATCTTTTTTGATTCGCGGTTTTTGTGGCTTCAGCTCAAGAGAAGCCATAGTTTTTAGCACGTTCATTAAAGAAGCTAAAAACGGGTTTACAAATTCAGCGCGCATAACGTTCTTCTATACTTTTTCTTTCGTCTCGGAGGAACAGGCCTGGCATTCACCATGAGTTTCAATAACTTGGTTGGTCAGTTTGAATCCATGCTTCTCGGCGTTTTCGGCTAACAAGGATATCAGCGTCTCATCTTCGAGTTCAACGACATCACCACATTTATCGCAAATTAGTAATTGGAAAAAGTGCTGCTGAGTATTGAAAGAACAACAAGTAATAAAGCTATTTGTCGATTCCACTCGGTGGATGAAGCCTTGCTCTAGGAGAAAATCTAATGCTCGATAAACAGTGGGCGGCTTAGCCTGAGGCTCACTCTCTTTTAGTTGCTCCAATAGCTCATACGCACTTGAGGCGCGGCGATTAGAACAAATGAGTTCAAATACGCGTCGGCGTTGCGGAGTCAGTCGTACTCCACGCTCTGCGCAGATACTTTCAATTTGTTCAATGATTGTTGGGTTCAAACCTTTCACCATAACTATCGGACGTGCTCTATGATAAATCATTTCTATACGAAGTTCGTTTAGAAATGCTTCATTTTACCCACTATCAGAACGAAAATCATGAATTAAAGCAAGTCGGTGGTGGTGTGAAGGCGGAATAATCATCACAGAATGAATCAACGAATGACAGATTCGTATTACTTCTGCGTATTCCTAAGCACTTGGCTAGTCAGCCAACCAAATCATTCTCGCTGAAACTAGCACCCAGAGGTGCTTGGGTATACAATACCCGACTTATTTTTTGAGCGTACTGCTGCGCTCGACCTTGGCAACATAAAAACGGGTGTTTATATCATGACTCATTCTTGCAGGCTCTCCGTAGCACCAATGTTAGATTGGACTGATCGTCATTGTCGCTACTTCCATCGCTTAATGACCAAAGAAACCCTGCTGTACACTGAAATGGTGACGACAGGTGCGATCATTCATGGAAAAGGAGATTTCCTGGCTTATAACGAAGAAGAGCATCCGTTAGCCCTTCAACTTGGTGGTTCAAACCCAGCAGATTTGGCTACGTGTGCCAAGCTAGCGCAAGAGCGTGGCTACGATGAGATTAACCTAAATGTGGGGTGTCCATCTGACCGCGTACAAAATGGTCGCTTCGGTGCTTGCCTAATGGCTGAACCGCAGTTAGTTGCGGATTGTGTCGCAGCAATGAAAGACGTGGTCGATATCCCTGTAACAGTAAAGACTCGCATTGGTATTGATGATCAAGACTCCTACGAGTTCCTAACGGATTTCGTTTCTATTGTTTCAGAAAAGGGTGGCTGTGAGCAGTTCACTATCCACGCACGTAAAGCATGGTTAAGTGGTCTAAGCCCAAAAGAAAACCGCGAGATCCCACCATTGGATTACCCACGCGCTTACCAATTGAAGCAAGACTTCTCACACCTAACGATTGCGATTAACGGTGGCGTGAAATCATTAGAAGAAGCAAAAGCACATCTTCAGCATCTTGACGGTGTGATGATTGGTCGTGAAGCATACCAAAGCCCATATTTACTGGCATCGGTAGACCAAGAGTTGTTTGGCTCTAATGCTCCAGTGAAGAAACGCAGCGAAATTGTTGAAGAGATGTACCCATACATTGAAGCGCAATTAGCGAAAGGTGCGTACCTTGGTCATATTACCCGCCACATGTTAGGTTTGTTCCAAAGCATGCCCGGTGCTCGTCAATGGCGTCGTCATATCAGTGAAAATGCGCACAAACCAGGTTCTGGTCTAGAAGTATTGCAAGACGCGCTAGCTAAGATTCCAAAAGAATTGAATGTGTAAAATTCGCCAGTGAATGGCTAAAATTACCAACTAAAGAATGATAAAGCCAGAGTGCAGAAATGCCTCTGGCTTTGTTTTTTATTAAAAATCATAATCTTAACTTCGTTTCTGTAAGTTGGTATGGAAACTGCTCTGTTTATTGAAAACAAATGGAGAAGTGATTATGTTGGAGCTAATCTTTATTTTAGTCTTTGCGGCGACCTTGTTGGTTACGGGTATCACAATGATGACCGTATTCGCAGCAACTGGTATTGCGTTAGTTGTGATGTTTTTACTGGGAATGGTTGGAGCGGTACTCAAACTATTACCATGGTTAATCGTGATTGCATTGGGTATTTGGTTCTTCAAGAATTACGTTGCTCAGCCCCGCTATAAATAATGAGTAACATAATTTAGTTGATGGAGAGGCGTGAGAATATGGTATATTTCCTCTCACGTCCTCTACGTGAATATCAGCTATCTCGGAGTAAATACTACATGACAAATAAAGCGAACATCGCTTTAACGGCATTATCGTTGGCAGTATCTTTTCCTGTTTTTGCAGAGTACTCTGTATCGACAAAAGTCGGCGCAGAGGTATGGGCTGCCGACACTAAAGTTAATGAAGCGAGACGAGATAGCAGTACCACAGGCACTTTTTTTGCGGCGATTGAACATGATGTTAAATACGTCCCTAATGCGCGCCTTCGTTACTCAAGTGTTGATGCGGATTACATGGGGTTCGATAAGCTCGATTTAACCTTGTATTACCACGTTCTAGAGCATGATTTATTGCACTTTGATGCGGGTCTCACGTTCAGTAATTTAAGTGACACTAAATACATTGATGCTGGCTCAAGCAGGCGTGTAGAAGAATTTGATGAGCTGATTTGGGCTTGGTATGGTTACGCAGAAATTCAAGTTCCGGATACAAACTTTGATGTGATTGGTGAGATAAACTTTGGTGACAACAAAGGTATCAAAAGCACCGATTTCATGGCAGGTGTTCAATACAATGTACCGCTCGAAAAAGCTCGACTGGCTTTTCGTGGAGGTTACCGTGTGATTGATTTAGAGTCCGATAAATTCATGTCGGATCTAGGGAAAGAGTTTATTTTTGCTAACGGCTTCTTTGTGAGTGCGGAATACGCGTTCTAAATTCAGCCATGTTAGATATTCGATTTACTTAAAACGTCGCTTTATAAGCGGCGTTTTTTTATATCACTTCATTATATCTAATCGAAATTTCTCCCTATTTGGCTGACTTAGACCATGCTTACCTAGGAGCAATGTGAAAGTTAAAGCAGGGATAGCGATGACAATAAATGAACTAAGACATCTATTCCGTGAAAATCAGCTTATCGAAGCGATTATTGAGCCTGCAATCCAAGAGGGTGGTTGGGTTGTAGAGTTCAGACATGCGCGCGGTGGTTTTGTTTTTCTAACGGACAGTCACGGCGAAGAATGTCTTTATGAAGATTTGGATACTGCGTCAAAATCGGCAATGGCAGTAGGCTTTCAACAAGTCCGCATTGAAGATCGATGAGCAAAAAGTAAGCCGTTCTTACTTCCAAAAAGTTATAAAACATTCACTTCTATTCTTTCTTGTTATTAAGGAGAGTGGGTACTCTATCGTCACGCAATGAATAGGGATGTCGTGATAATGTCTTTTCAAAAGAATGAGTATTCTCACAAGAATGTGTCTGAAGATAATAATGGGCAAGGAGGAAATCCTCCAATCGCAAGCCCTCTGAATGACCAACAAATTAGCTCACTCCAACAAACTGTCTCTGAGTTGTCTTCACAGCAACTTGCTTGGGTCAGTGGGTATTTTTGGGGATTAGCTCAAAATCAACCAAACACAGCGGTAACGCCAATTGCACAAGCAACGGCAGCCGTATCAGCGAAGCCAGCAGGTAAGTTGAGTATTATTTTTGCTTCCCAAACGGGCAATGCTAAAGGTGTTGCTGAAGCTCTGGAACAGGAAGCAAAAGCAGAAGGAATTGCAGTCGAACTTTTTGATGCAAGCGATTACAAAGGTAAAAACTTAGCCAAAGAAACGCATGTCATTATTGTGGCATCGACTAACGGCGAAGGCGAAGCGCCAGACAATGCCATTGAGCTACATGAGTTTTTGCAATCGAAGAAGGCTCCTAAGCTGCCAAACCTGCAATATGGTGTTATTGCATTGGGAGATTCTAGCTACGAGTTCTTCTGTCAGACCGGTAAAGACTTCGACACTTACCTATCAAAGCTAGGCGCGACTCCATTTATCGAGCGTCTTGATTGCGATGTGGATTATGAAGCCCCTGCAACTGAATGGCGTAAGAATGCGTTAGACAAGGTAAAAGATACACTGTCTTCTGGCTCTGAAGCGGATGTGGTTCAACTTCCTGTGGGTCAAGCTGCGACTGCGCACTCTCCTTACAATAAACAAAATCCGTACACTGCGACGTTACTGACCAGTCAAAAAATCACGGGCCGTGACTCTGGAAAAGACGTTCGTCATATAGAAATCGACTTAGAAGGCTCGGGCTTAACGTATCAGCCAGGTGATGCACTAGGTGTGTGGTTTGAAAATAGCTCGGAACTTGCAAATGCCATTCTTGGTAAGGTCGGTTTGTCTGGGGTTGAGACTGTTGACGTTGATGGTGAAAGCTTGTCAATCCACAGTGCTCTCATGAGTAAATATGAAATCACAACATCTAACCCGCAGCTCATCACAAAGTTTGCCGAGTTATCCGGTAGCAAGAAGCTACAAAAGTTAGTTGAAGATAAAGATAAGCTTCGCGAGTACTCTGCAAATACTCAAATCGTTGATGTACTGGCAGAAAAGAAAACCAAGTTAACCGCAGATGAATTGATTGGTTTGCTTCGTCGCCTTACTCCACGCCTTTACTCTATTGCATCAAGCCAAGAAGAGGTCGATGAAGAAGTACACCTAACGGTTGCTTTGGTTGAGTACGAACAAAACGACGAAAAACGATATGGTGGTGCGTCTAGTTTCTTAGCACAGCGTCTCGAAGAGGGGGGTGAAGTTAAAGTATTTGTTGAGCATAACAACAACTTCAAACTGCCGGAAGATGATAGCACTCCAATTATCATGGTTGGTCCTGGCACAGGGATCGCACCATTCCGTAGCTTTATTCAGGAGCGTGAAAACCGCGATGCTGAAGGCAAAAACTGGTTGTTCTTTGGTGATCGCACGTTCACTCAAGACTTCTTGTACCAAGTGGAATGGCAAAAGTATCTCAAGTCAGGAGTACTAAGCCGATTGGATGTTGCCTTTAGTCGTGACCAAGTAGAAAAGGTTTACGTACAACATCGCATCTTAGAAAACGCAGCTCAAGTGTGGCAGTGGATCCAAGAAGGCGCTTATATCTATGTCTGCGGTGATGCAACGCGTATGGCAAAAGATGTGCACGACGCATTGGTTATCGTTGCTGAACAAGAAGGCAAGATGCCGCGTGACGATGCAGAACAATTTATTAATGACCTACGTAAAGCGAAACGTTATCAGAGGGATGTGTACTAATGACTTTTTCTACGGACAATAATAAACAGGTTGTATTAGGTGAAGAGTTAGGGTCGCTATCTGATAACGAGCGCCTGAAGCGAGAAAGCAACTTATTACGTGGCACTATTGAGCAAGATTTACAGGACCGTATTACTGGTGGCTTTACTGCCGACAACTTCCAGTTAATTCGTTTCCATGGTATGTATCAACAAGACGATCGTGATATCCGTAATGAACGCACAAAGCAAAAACTGGAACCATTACATAATGTGATGCTTCGTGCTCGTATGCCTGGAGGCATCATCACGCCAACGCAATGGTTAGCGATCGACAAGTTCGCAACGGAGCACTCTTTATATGGAAGTATTCGTCTGACGACTCGCCAAACGTTCCAGTTTCATGGGGTATTAAAACCGAATATTAAGTTGATGCATCAAACGCTCAACAGTATTGGCATTGATTCGATTGCAACCGCGGGTGATGTAAACCGTAACGTGTTGTGTACCACTAACCCAGTGGAGTCAGAGTTACACCAAGAAGCTTACGAATGGGCGAAGAAGATCAGTGAGCATCTATTACCAAAGACGCGCGCTTATGCAGAGATTTGGCTAGACGGTGAAAAAGTAGAAAGCACGGAAGAAGACGAACCGATTCTAGGCAAGAACTACTTACCACGTAAGTTTAAAACCACAGTGGTTATCCCACCGCAAAATGACGTAGATGTACACGCTAACGATCTCAACTTCGTAGCGATTGCAGATAACGGTAAGCTTGTAGGCTTTAACGTCCTGGTCGGCGGCGGCTTAGCGATGACGCATGGCGATACATCAACTTATCCGCGCCGCGCTGACGACTTTGGCTTTATTCCGCTGGACAAGACACTTGATGTTGCCGCAGCTGTAGTAACAACTCAGCGCGACTGGGGTAACCGTTCAAACCGTAAGAACGCAAAAACCAAATACACATTGGATCGTGTAGGTAGCGATGTCTTTAAAGCGGAAGTCGAGAAACGTGCTGGTGTTAAGTTTGAGCAAAGCCGTCCATATGAATTCACGGAACGTGGTGACCGTATCGGTTGGGTTGAAGGTATCGATGGTAAGCATCACCTAGCACTCTTCATCGAAAACGGCCGTCTATTAGATTTCCCAGGTAAACCACTTAAGACGGGTGTTGCTGAAATTGCCAAAATCCACAAAGGCGATTTCCGCATGACAGCAAACCAAAACCTAATTGTTGCGGGTGTACCTAAAAACGAAAAAGCGAAGATTGAAAAGATCGCTCGTGAACATGGCTTAATGGACGACGGCGTAAGTGAACAGCGTAAGAACTCAATGGCTTGTGTTGCTTTTCCAACTTGCCCGCTAGCGATGGCAGAAGCTGAACGTTTCCTTCCTCAGTTTGTTACTGATGTGGAGGGGATTCTGGAGAAGCACAACCTACCAGAAAATGACAACATCATTTTGCGTGTAACTGGGTGTCCAAATGGTTGTGGTCGCGCAATGTTGGCTGAAATTGGTCTAGTTGGCAAAGCGCCGGGTCGTTACAACTTGCACCTAGGTGGTAACCGTGCCGGTACTCGAGTACCAAAAATGTATAAAGAGAACATCACGGATAAGCAAATCTTAGAAGAGATTGATCTGCTGGTGGCTCGATGGTCGAAAGAGCGTGAAGAAGGCGAAGCCTTTGGCGATTTCACTATTCGTGCTGGCATTATCCAAGAAGTGCTCGTATCAAAGAGGGACTTTCATGCTTGATTCTGTAGCATCCAAGCTGGAGCTCACAGAGTTACTGACATTAACAAAGACGGAGCAAATCCTCCGTCTTGCTCAAATTAATGTCGAGCTCGAAAAGCTTTCAGCACAAGAGAGAGTTGCGTGGGCTTTAGATAATCTAGAAGGCGAGTTCGCGGTTTCTTCTAGTTTTGGTATTCAAGCCGCGGTTATGCTTCATTTAGTTACTCGCGCCAAAACGGACATCCCCGTCATTCTAACCGATACTGGTTACCTGTTTGCTGAGACGTACCGATTTATCGATGAGCTGACAGATGCTCTCAACCTAAATTTAAAAGTTTATCGAGCCAAAGAAAGTGCGAATTGGCAAGAAGCTCGATATGGAAAATTATGGGAGCAGGGCGTAGAGGGAATTGAAAAATACAACAAGCTCAATAAAGTTGAGCCGATGCGTCGAGCGTTAAAAGAGCTTAATGTTGGAACGTGGTTCTCTGGACTGCGTCGAGAGCAAAGTAAATCTCGTGCAGGTTTACCGATTCTATCAATTCAGAACGGTGTGTTTAAATTTCTACCAGTAATTGATTGGACTAATAAAGACGTTCATTACTACTTAGAACAACACGGCCTTAAATACCACCCATTGTGGGATGAAGGTTACCTTTCAGTTGGTGATACACATACCACTCGTAAATGGGAGCCGGGAATGTCAGAGGAAGAAACTCGATTCTTTGGCTTAAAGCGAGAATGTGGCCTACACGAAGATGATGGCTCTGAACAAGATGGGTCTGGCATATAGCCATAATGCTCTTTAAATAGAGTTTAGGTTAAGTTTAATAAAGATAGCTGCAATAAAGCAGCTTTCTTTATTTATGGTACTTGAAAAACACGTCTCAAAGAACAATTCTGTGGATAAGTTGTGTGAGAGCTTGGGGTAAAGTTGAATAAATAAAGGTTTGATCGAAAACTCATCGTTTAACCATTATTTTTGCAATTTTTGAAAAATAACACTTGCCAATGTGAGCGCGATCTCTATAATGCCTCCTCGTCGACAGGGCAAGGCCTCACAAGGGGTTAAGCGAAGTTGATAAGGCTGAAAAGAAAAACGAAATAATTTGAAGAAAGTGTTTGACACAATAAATTATCTCGCTAGAATGGCCGCCTCTTCCGAAGTGATGTCAATCACAAAGAAGAGTTGCTCTTTAACAATATAGACCTATCAATCTGTGTGGGCACTCGTTGATGATAATCCAAATAGTTTCTTCGGAAACAATTTAGGTTTCAATGAAACGAAGTGACCATTGAATCTTCGGGTTCAGCACAGTCAATTCAAACATTACTTATGTAATGTTCAGTATTCATTGAGCCGAACAAAATCTTAAATTGAAGAG
>NZ_JAWOTE010000040.1:0-25868 GCF_033338695.1 Vibrio sp. Vb1166
GGTTGAAAGCACCGGTCTTGAAAACCGGCATACGTTAATAGCGTATCTAGGGTTCAAATCCCTATCTCTCCGCCACTATTAAGAAGCCTCGCTAGAAATAGCGAGGCTTTTTTCATTTCCGTACATCTTTATTACTCTATCTGTGCTTGCCAAAAATCAATTCCATATGCGATCTACTTTTCGACAAAGTAATATTGGTATCGGTATTGGTTGTGACGTTTTGATTTTTGCTAAGAAGTGCAGTTGCCTCTAAAGCTGTTCATCCTCATCACTGCATGCTGTCCCGATAAGGTTGTTGGAGATGCTTTGTTAAGATGTTGAACCATCTATTGCCTTATCGTTCTCTTAAAGCACTACCATTGCTTCTCTAGCCCTTTTTACCGGATAGAACGAACAAATAAGCATACTCAAATAGCCACTGTTTCACTGATGTATCTTTTTGTTTTACTCAGTCTAGCGACGCGTGTGCTCTATTGCCTAAATCTAGCTACGTCTTAAAACCATACATCAACAGGCTAAAGTTACGTATTCCTGCATCTTTTAAAATTGTTTTGGATTCTGCTGGAATGGCAGGATCAGAGTAGTCAAAAAAAGAAGAGGAAAGTGAAACGATAGTGAGTTGCTAGGAAGTTGGTTGAGAACTACTTGGGAGCCAATGAATTGGATAAACATATTGATGACTAAGGACTAAAGGGTTAATAGCAGGCAATAAAAAAGCCGACAGGTAAGCTGTCGGCTTGGTTAGGTCATCTTAAGTTAGTCATTCTGTACGAGCGTGAGAGCTTTACGAGAGACTTCGTGAGCAGCTTTGGTTAGATTTTGCTTCTCTAGTGTGTCTGCTAGGAATGCATAGTCAGAGACGTCAGAGCGAAGCTTTAAGGCGATCTCAAAGTGATCCTGGGCTTCTTGCCACTTCTCTTGACGGAAATAGAAGTGCGCTAATGCGCTATGGGCAGCGGCGTTATCCGGTTCTTTCTTCACTACTCCCTCTAAGAAGACCACGACAGGGTGGGTATCTGGCAGGTTTAGATCTGGCAGAAGTTGATAAAGCTCTGGGGCAGGTTGTTTTTTTAATGCTTCTTTTAGCACGGTAAAGGCTTCTGCATCAGCTTTTCGTGTGATGAGTTCTCGAGCAAAACAGGCAACGAGGTTTGTGTCTTGTTTCACTTTACGTGAGAGACTATTCCAATGGGAGATTAGCCCTTCGCTACCTTGTTGTTGCGCTACTTCATGGAGTAAGCCGCACTGCGCCTTTTGAATCAGCTCTGCATGTTCTTCTTCCGTGATGAGTTTTGCTTTGGTTAGTTGTGGCAAGAGGTCAATAAGAGGTTGCCACAACTTTAGCTGCATGTACGTTGTTTTCAGCAAGTTCAATACAATAGAGTTACTCGCATACTGACTTTTTAACGATTGCAAGGTATCGAAAGCGGACTCGAACTCGTTGTCGCGGATAAATTGTTTCGCTCGAGTCAGTTCTACTGCGAGATGGGCGTTCTCTTGTTGGCTCGCTAGCTCTAGATAGTGATCTCGTTTTGCTTTATCACCTTGGCCTTGTGCGGCTTCAGACGCAACCAAGTAGCAAAGCAGCGGCATATCGTGATGATTTGCCCAGCGAGTTACTTTCTTCTCAGCACCTTTCCAGTCACCTTCTAGCAGTTTAATAATGCCTTCATTGGTGTATCGGCGGGAATGGCGCATTTTGCGAACACTGAAGTAGTTCCATGTTGTAGAACTAGCATAAACTAACTTCTTAATCAGGTACTCAAGCAGAAAAAGACCTGCGAGTGCAGCGATAACGAAAACCACTAATGTCGTTACGCTCATCTCGATCGTTTTCTCGGCAATGGAGATGAGTACATAGCCTTGCTGACCAGAAAACTGGGTGCCAACAAATAGTCCTGCGCCTAGTACAACAAATAGGAAAATAAGACGAAACATTACTTATCCTCCATGCCTGTCATCGTTGTGACTTCACGACGTAGGCGTTCACGGATGACATCTGATAGTTGAGACTGACTTTGCAGTTTTGTTGGGTATTCCACTTGAATATTTTGCTGACTTAGCAGGTTAACCGTTTTGTTGAACTCTTTAACGGAATTATCGTCTTGGTTGAAGAAAGCTAATGCCCATTTGTCGGCTGTTTTTAGAGATGTGGTGTAAATTTCACCTTGTTCTTGGTACACCGCTTTTATTGCCGTTTCCAATTTGGCTTTGATGTTTTCTTTCAGGTAAAAGTGTTGCTCAGGAGAAAGCAGTGGAATGACGTTACCATCGCGCGTGCGGAAGGTAATGAAGTTTTCTGAAAAGTCCTTCAAAGAGGTCATTAAGTTATCTTGCCAGTTTGCGATATCTTCAGACACTTCAGTGTTTTCTACGGCTTCAGCTTCAGGTAGCAGTGCATTGGCGAGAGGGAGCTTGTCTACTTGCTGTTGTAGGGCAGTTAAGCGTAGGACCAATCCATCACGGTCAATTAGCGGGATAGTGCGAAGTTTGGTGATATCGTTCGCCATTGCTTTACGTAGTTTGACGAGGCTAGGGTCATTCAGTGCTGCAATGCGTTGGTCTGCACTTTCCATCAGTTGAGTCGCGCTTTCTACATCGTGCTCTAAGAACAATTTACGACCAGCTAATTTGACAAGGTAATCGGCTTCCGCTAATAGCCAGTCGTTTGGTCGACGACCTTTCACATCGGCAACGGCGAGCTGTAAGCTTTCAATGCTCTTCTGTTGCTGTCCAAGTACCACTTCCGCTTTGTGTGTCACGGTTGTTGCTTTCTCGATGGTTTCTTCTTGTACCCGGCTGAGTTCTTGCTTCATGGAAGCTTGAGTGCTTTCTAGCTGACTTTTTAGTTGGGCGATCTGCGCTTGGTAATCGGCTTGCTGTTGATGCAGCTTGTACGCGAGGCCACCGCCAAAAATAATCGATAAGATGATAGCGACCGTACCTAGTTTGACACCACGTTTACCTTGTTTTTCTTCAAACTCGACTTTGGTTGGCTCTGCTGTTTTTGGGGGCTCGGCCGCTTGTGGTTGCTCTTTTTTAAGGTCCGCATCCTGCTGCGATGTGGTTTTTTCGACTAGCGGTGCCGATGAGGTTTCTTCGGAAAGGTTTTTATCGTTATTTTTTTGGTCGTTATTTTTACTTGTCATGCCTATATCCTGTGTAGCTAGGGCTGGAGAGCCGCCAGTAATTCTTGGTTGGATGCGCTTCCCGTGCATCTCACGCGAGTGAACCCCCTTTGAATTGCGATGTCAGCGATACGCTGACTGGGGATATACAACTCTTGTTGATTAAGCCAAGTCAATTGCTCCGACGTCAATTGGCTGCACAAATAATCCAGTTGTTCACCACTGGTGACAATAATCTGGTTAATTTGTAGGTTTTTCCATAGTGAGATACAGCTTACTGGATCGAATGGGATGAATTCTCTCTTGTAAGTCTCACTATAGTGAACTTTTGCGCCACGCCTCACCAATGCATCTTTGATCAGCTCTCTTCCGCCGTTACCACGAAGGATAAGAACTTGTTGTTGTGCCACATTGTTGAGCTCTGGCAGTCGCAATAAGTGTTCACTATCACTGACTTGGGGATAGTGTACTTTCTGTTGGGTACATTTGCTTAAATAGTGTGCTGTTTTTTGACCAACGGCAAGGTAAATAGCTTGTTTCGGCCATGACATCCCGTTGCTGGCTAAGATTTGCTGTGCACATTGCACGGCATGTCGACTAACAGCGATAACAATTTGAGCTTGATGTAGATGTTTAGAGAGGTGCGTGTCCGTGAGATCGGCGACAATGTCGATCAGAGGATGGTGATATGCGGAAATGCCGTGCCTTTCGAGCAGAGAGCAAAGCGCGTTGCCTTGCTCTCCCGGCCGAGTGACCAACACTGCCATGGTTATTCGTGATCTGCGTACAGCTTAGTTAGGATTTCACGAGCGCCGTTATCTAGCAGCTCATTGGCTAGCTGCACTCCTAATGCTTCGCCGTCTTTACGATGGCCACGAATTTCACCACGCACAATTTCGCTGCCATCTGGTTCGCCAACTAATGCGCGTAGCCAAATGTTGTCGCCGTCTAGCAGGGCATAGCTGCCGATAGGTACCTGACAGCCGCCTTCTAGCGTAAGGTTCATTGCGCGCTCACACAAAACGCGGTCTACGGTGTCTTGGTGGTTAAGTGGCTCAAGCAGCTTAAGCAGTCTTTCATCGTCAAGGCGGCACTCAATACCGACAGCACCTTGCCCTACCGCTGGTAGTGATTGCTCTGGTTCGATAAAGCTACGAATGCGTTCTTCAAGCTTCAATCGTTTGAGGCCAGCCGCAGCAAGAATGATTGCATCATACTCACCCGCATCTAACTTACCAAGGCGAGTGCCCACATTACCGCGAAGCTCTTTGATGATGATGTCCGGACGATATTCTTTCAGTTGGCATTGACGGCGCAAACTGCAAGTACCAACCACGGCACCTTGAGGGAGCTCATCAATGTGGCTATAGGTATTAGAGACGAAGGCATCACGAGGATCTTCACGCTCACAAATGGTCACGAGGCCAAGGCCTTCTGGGAAATCGACGGGTACGTCTTTCATTGAGTGAACGGCGAGGTCTGCACGTCCTTCTAGCATCGCGATTTCAAGCTCTTTTACGAACAAGCCTTTGCCGCCAACTTTTGCTAGTGGTGTATCTAAAATCACGTCACCTTTGGTCACCATGGTTACTAACTCGACTTCCAAGCCAGGGTGAGCGGCTTGAAGGGCGTCTTTAACAAAGTAAGCTTGCCATAAAGCAAGAGGGCTTTTTCGAGTTGCAATGCGAATCGGTGTGGATTGTGTCATGATCTTCTCAATGCTGTTTGGATTTGGGTTTATCCTACCATTCTCATCAAGAAATGCTTACTGTTAGTTCGTTATCTCTGAAGGCTATGAATGGAATTACATGACGTTATGAAAATAGTGTGACTGGATTCTCAATTAGACTAAGGACTATTATTAGTAATAGGTAATAAGAGCGACACTACCGCGCGATTAATTTTGTGACTAAAGTATGGTTTTGTATCCAGAGTGATACGCGGGCGTGAAGCTTTACCCGCACCAATAAAAGTGTTAAATTGATCACGTTTTTAAGCCGTTTTGGTTTAAAACGTCAGCAGATTTTCGTGATTGTTCAACCAAGGAATTCCCCTTGCAGGCTTACACCCAAAAAATCATCCAGCGACTAGATAATTTGAATCAGCAGCGAGTTGATCGCGCGCTGGCGCTTATGGATTCGCAAAGCCAGCAAGTCTTCCATTTGATTCCTGCCTTGTTGAACTACAACCATCCTGTAATTCCTGGCTATTATGATGCCGATGTCCCGTTTGGTGTGCATGGGCTTGAACTAAATAGCATTCAGCAACAATTCATAGATGATATTCAACTTGCCATTGGTCAGCCGCTCAAGACGGTAGAAAAGCCCGCTATATTGGGTTTATACACCATGGGCAGTACCTCCTCGATTGGTCAAAGTACTTCCAGTGATTTGGATATTTGGGTGTGTATCTCACCAGAGATGGATTGTGACGAACGCGAGTTATTGACCAATAAATGCTTACTCATCACGGATTGGGCACAAAGCAAAGGCGTGGAAGCGAACTTTTTCTTAATGGATAAAGAGCGCTTTAGAAGCAATCATTCTGAGGAGATGACAGGTGATAACTGTGGTTCATCTCAGCACTTACTTTTGCTAGATGAATTCTATCGTAGTGCGGTGCGTATTGCCGGACAGCGTTTGTTATGGCAAATCGTGCCGCCAGAAATGGAAGAGTGTTACGACGAGTACGTTTCTCAACTGTGCAGTGATGGTTACATCGACTGTAGTGAATGGATCGACTTTGGTAAATTGAACTGCATTCCTGCTGAAGAATACTTCGGCTCGAACTTGTGGCAGTTATACAAAAGCATCGACTCTCCCTACAAATCGGTATTAAAAGCCATCTTGCTAGAAGCTTACTCGTGGGAATACCCGCATACTCAATTGTTAAGTATCGACACTAAGCGTCGTTTCTTTGCCCATGAGCCTGATCTCTATGGCATGGATGCGTACTACTTAATGTTGGAAAAAGTAACCCGTTACTTAGAGCGAATTCAAGACGATACACGTTTGGATTTGGTGCGTCGCTGTTTCTATCTCAAAACCCATGAAAAACTATCTCGTGAGCCGAATATTGGCTCAGTAGCTTGGCGTCGTGAAGCACTGAGCGATATGATTGCAAAATGGAATTGGGATGCCAGTGTCGTTGCAGAGCTCGATGACCGCCGTAATTGGAAGGTTGAACAAGTAAAGGTGGTACATCATGCATTGCTGGATGCGTTGATGCAAAGCTACCGTAACTTGATTCAATTTGCGCGTCGTAACGACATCACTTCTGCTATCAGTCCGCAAGACATCAGTATTTTGGCCCGTAAACTCTACGCTGCTTTTGAAGTATTGCCGGGCAAAGTAACGTTACTAAACCCACAGATTTCACCTGATCTGCACGAGCCTGACTTGAGCTTTATCGAAGTGAAAAAAGGGGGGGTAAACAAGTCTGGTTGGTACCTCTATAAACAACCGCTTATTGCGCACCGCATTTTGGGGCAACCATATCTAGAGCATCATGAATACTTGAGTAAGTTGGTTGCTTGGGCATTCTTCAATGGCTTGATCACTGAATCGACTCGTTTACATGCCGTGGTACGTGAAGCGCAGCTAGATATTGATAAGTTTTACCAAATGGTGAGTGACTTACGAAATACTTTTGCGTTGCGTAAGCGTCGTCCATCTATGCAGGCGCTAGCGAGTCCTTGTGAAATAAGCCAGCTTGCGATGTTCATCAACTTCGAAAATGATCCGACGTCTGAACTTTCTGGTCGTTCGCTGAAAGTGGATGTTAAGAACACCGATATTTTTAGCTTTGGTCCAGAACATAAAAATTTAGTCGGCAGTGTTGACCTTGTTTACCGTAACTCTTGGCATGAAGTGCGTACGCTGCATTTCAAAGGGGAAACGGCGATGCTGGATGCACTGAAAACCATTTTGGGCAAAATGCACCAAGATGCGTTGCCGCCAGAATCAGTGGATGTGTTCTGCTATGCGAAGAACATGCGTGGTGTGATGCGTAATATGGTTTACCAGCTTTTAGCTGAATGTATCGACTTACGCTTGAAACCAGTAGAGCAAGAGAAACGCCGCCGCTTTAAAGCGATGCGTCTTGGTAACCAGACTTATGGGTTGTTCTTTGAACGTCGTGGTGTGTCGGTGCAGAAGCTAGAAAATTCCATCGATTTCTACCGCAGCATTTCCACTAACAAACTCAAAGGCTCGCCGCTGTTAATGCTCGATCGTGAGCAAGAATATCAAATGCCTGAAGCGGTGGATGGGTTTGCCAGTGAAGGTCTAGTGCAGTTCTTCTTTGAAGATAACGAAGATGGCTTCAATATTTATGTGTTGGATGAGTCAAATCAAGTGGAAGTGTATCACCAATTTAGTGGCTCCAAAGATGAAATGATTTCGTCTGTAAACAGTTTCTACACGTCGGTAAAAGACGATAGTCGCGTCGCGTCGAAGTTTATTAACTTTAACCTGCCTCAGTACTATCAAATTATTCACCCTGAAGAGGGGAATGCGTATATCATTCCTTACCGTAATGACGGTTGTTCACCGAGTCGCCCGACCAAAACTGTGAATGCGTAATTAAACCCGTATCAATAAACAAAAAGAGCACTTCGGTGCTCTTTTTGTTTTGGTGACGATTGACCAGAATTATGCCCAATCAATGGCTTCGCCTGCGTGCTTTTCACACTCTTGCTTCACCATTTCAAATAGCTCCATACCCGTTTTTGAGCAGGTCCATTTACCTTCAATAAGCTTGAAGTGGAAACCACCAGATTTGGACGCTAGCCAGATCTCATGCATCGGCTCTTGGCGGTTAATGATGATTTGGCTGCGGTCTTCAAATTCCAATGTCATTACGTTGCCAGTGACTTCGTAATCAATGTCTGCGCCTGAATCATCGATGGATTCTTCGATGATTTGCATCTGCGCATCCACCAGTTGATGAAATTCAGTATCGTTCATCCGTCTATCCTATTGCTTTTCCTGAGTGTGGTGCGATTATAGGGGGCATTGATTCAATAATCACGATATGCGAAATGAAAAAATTAGTTACTGTGTTGTTTGTGATGGTTGCCGCGACCTTAGCGGGGTGTGGTCAGTCTGGCTCATTATACATTCCAGATGACACTCAACAGAATGAGCAATCACAATAAATAACCGCACCTTAGGGTGAAATTAGGGTTCAGCAGTCGAATAAAATAAGGGAAGCGAATTTTGGATTACTTCAACTATCAGGATGATGGCCAGCTTTGGGCCGAAGACGTCCCACTTCAAGCTCTTGCAGAGCAATATGGCACTCCTCTTTATGTATATTCTCGAGCCACGCTAGAGCGCCATTGGAAGGCGTTTGATAGTGCTGTGGGTCAGCATCCTCACCTGGTTTGCTACGCGGTGAAAGCCAACTCAAACTTAGGCGTATTGAACACGCTAGCGCGTTTGGGATCGGGTTTTGACATCGTGTCGGGTGGTGAACTTGAGCGTGTGATTGCCGCAGGCGGTGATCCGAAAAAAGTCGTTTTCTCTGGTGTTGGTAAAACACCGGCAGAGATGAAGCGCGCTCTTGAGCTAGGTATCAAATGTTTCAACGTTGAATCTGAGCCAGAGCTAGAACGTTTGAACAAGGTTGCGGGTGAGCTTGGTGTGATTGCGCCAATTTCTCTTCGTATCAATCCAGATGTCGACGCGAAAACACACCCTTACATTTCGACTGGTCTTCGCGACAATAAATTCGGCATTGCGTTTGATCGTGCGCCAGATGTTTATAAATTCGCGCAAAGCCTGCCGAACTTGAATGTGCAAGGTATCGACTGCCACATTGGTTCTCAGCTGACCAATATAGACCCATTTATCGACGCGACAGACCGTTTATTAGCCCTGATTGATGATTTAAAAGCGCAAGGCATTAACATTCGTCACCTTGACGTCGGCGGTGGTTTGGGTGTGGTCTATCGTGATGAATTACCACCTCAGCCTTCTGATTACGCCAAAGCGTTACTAGGCCGTCTTGAAAATCACCAAGACTTGGAGCTGATCTTTGAGCCAGGCCGTGCAATTGCTGCGAACGCAGGTATATTGCTAACGCGTGTTGAGTTTTTAAAACATACTGAGCATAAAAACTTTGCGATTATCGACGCTGCAATGAACGACTTGATGCGTCCTGCGCTATACCAAGCATGGCAAGATATTGTGCCAGTTTCACCGCGAAAGGGTGAAGCTCAGACTTACGACTTGGTTGGTCCTATTTGTGAAACCGGCGACTTCTTGGGTAAAGATCGCGCACTCGTTTTGCAAGAAGGTGATCTACTCGCGGTTCGTTCAGCAGGTGCCTATGGTTTTGTGATGTCTTCGAACTACAATACTCGTACCCGAGCAGCAGAAGTGATGGTGGACGGTAAACAAAGCCACTTAGTTCGCCAGCGTGAGGAGCTGACCAGTTTGTGGCAGCTGGAACAGATTCTACCGGAGTAACACACAACAAATGCATTTCCACTTTTCCAAAATGCACGGTTTGGGCAACGACTTCATGGTCGTCGACTGTATTACCCAGAACGTGTTTTTCTCGCAAGACCTGATCCGCCGCTTGGCGGATCGTCATACTGGCGTTGGTTTTGACCAATTGCTTGTGGTAGAGGCCCCTTACGACCCTGAAACCGACTTCCATTATCGGATTTTTAATGCCGATGGTAGTGAAGTTGAACAGTGTGGTAACGGTGCACGCTGTTTTGCCCGCTTTGTTCGCTTGAAGGGGCTGACCAATAAATACAGCATCAGCGTGAGCACCAAGAAAGGAAAGATGATTCTCAACATCGAAGATGATGGGGAAGTGACGGTCAACATGGGCGTGCCAGAGTTTGAACCGAACAAAATTCCTTTCAAAGCGAAGCAAAAAGAGAAAACTTACATCATGCGAGCAGGCGACAATACCTTGTTTTGTGGTGCTGTGAGCATGGGTAACCCGCACGTAGTGACCGTGGTCGACGATGTGGATACGGCAGAAGTGGAAACTCTCGGTCCGCTGCTTGAGTCGCATGAGCGTTTCCCAGAGCGCGTCAACGCTGGCTTTATGCAGGTGATGAGTCGTGACCATATTCGTCTTCGAGTTTACGAGCGAGGCGCAGGAGAGACACAAGCTTGTGGTAGTGGTGCATGCGCGGCAGTCGCGGTTGGGATTCTGCAGGGCTTGTTGGATGAAAACGTTAAGGTTTCTCTACCTGGTGGTGAATTGCGAATTGCATGGCAAGGTCCTGGCAAGCCGTTGTTTATGACCGGACCTACAACGCATGTATTTGATGGTCAATTATCTTGCTAGTTGAAGAAAAAGGAAACGGTTTGTCTCAAGTAGAAGCAGATGCCTTAACGGCTGAAGTAGTGGCCGAGTACCTCAAAGATCATCCAGACTTTTTTGTGCAACGTCCGGAGCTTGTGGATCGCTTATCTTTCCCACACTCAGACTTAGGCGCGGTATCTTTGGTGCACATCCAAATGAATCGCCAACGTCAGCGCATTGAAGAGTTAGAGGAAGAGATCACTACACTAATGTCGCTTGCGGCGAACAATGATCGGACCTTTTACGAATTTATGGATTTGCAGGGGCAGATTCTAAAGTGTGGTGACTTTAAACAAGTCATTCATTCTATCGAAGCGAAAGCCAAGGCGCTGGGCTTACGTGCGTTTGTTCGATTGTTTAGTCAATGCGACGCATCGATTCAATTGAGTAAGGAAAGTTATCAACGCTTTGCGACCACTCACTTAAATGGCAAAGATGCGTACTTAGGACGTCTTCGCAAAGTAGATCGTGAAGCTTTGTTTGGCAACATGGAAGTGCCGGAAATGGGGTCCTATGTGGTACTGCCGCTCGTGAAACAGCAAACACTGGGCGTGCTTGCTTTTTCTAGTGAAGATGGCGGCCATTTTCAGCCAGATATGGATACCTTGTTTTTGCGTCACCTATCATTAGTAGTGGCACATCTCGCTCAAACACTGGTATGGCAAAGTTACGATGACGACAACTCCCAACACTCCTCTGCCAAATAGTCTGCAAAAGCCTCTTGAGCGCTTCTATGAATTCTTACGAAGCGAAAAGGGGCTTAGCCTACATACTCAGCGCAATTACAAACAGCAGCTAGAAACAATGGCGCAGCACTTAGCTGAAATGGGACTCAAAGATTGGTCTCAAGTGGATGCTGGTTGGGTGCGCCAATTAGCAGGTAAGGGCATGCGAGAAGGCATGAAAGCCAGCAGTTTGGCAACGCGACTCTCATCGCTGCGTAGCTTTTTCGATTTCCTTATTCTGCGTGGCGAGATGTCGGCTAACCCAGCCAAAGGGGTTTCAGCACCTCGCAAAAAACGCCCGTTGCCCAAAAACCTCGATGTTGACGAAGTGAGCCAATTACTTGAAGTCAACGAGGACGACCCGTTGGCTGTGCGCGATCGTGCCATGATGGAGCTGATGTACGGCGCCGGTTTACGTTTGGCTGAGTTGGTGGGTGTGGATGTACGTGATGTACAACTGCGTAGTGGTGAGCTTCGTGTTATTGGTAAAGGCGATAAAGAACGTAAAGTGCCGTTCTCTGGGATGGCAACCGAGTGGGTCGGGAAGTGGTTACGCGTTCGTGGTGATTTAGCCGCTCCAGGTGAGCCCGCCTTGTTTGTATCTAAGCTCGGAACGCGTATTTCGCATCGTAGCGTGCAAAAGCGCATGGCTGAATGGGGGCAGAAACAGTCTGTCGCAAGCCATATTAGTCCGCATAAATTGCGTCACTCATTTGCGACACATATGCTCGAATCAAGCAATAACTTACGTGCGGTGCAGGAGCTTTTAGGGCACGAGAACATTTCGACGACCCAAATCTACACGCACTTGGATTTCCAACATTTGGCGCAAGCCTACGACCAAGCCCACCCACGCGCACGCAAAAAGAACGGGGAGTGAGCCGAAGTATGAAATTTTATCGCCGTATCGAGCCTATTAAGGCAATGACCTTTGACCTAGATGATACCCTCTATGACAACTATCCTGTGATCGTTCGCATGGAGCGTGAGTTGCTATCTTGGCTCAAGCACCATCATCCAGCGGTTGCTCATATGAACAAAGCGGATTGGTTTGCTCTCAAACAGCGAGTTGTGCAGCAACAACCCGAGCTGAAGAGCGATGTCACTTTATGGCGTTTAGTGCAACTTCAGCAAGCTTTCTCCCAAGTAGGCTACGACGAAGACGCAGCACATGCCGCCGCGAAAGCCGCAGTAGACGTTGCGTTGGACTGGCGTAACCGTTTTGAAGTGCCGCAGCAAAGCCTCGATGTACTGGAGAAACTCGCGCAGCACATCCCGTTGGTGGCAATCACCAACGGTAATGTGGATTTAGACCGCATCGGTCTTACGCCTTATTTCCAACAGGTACTTAAAGCAGGACCAGATGGATTGGCGAAACCCGCAACCGATATGTTTACTAAAGCGAAGCGATTCTTGGATACTCCTGCGGAGAATATTCTGCATGTTGGTGATCATCTAACCACGGATGTGCATGGTGCAAAGTTGGCTGGTTTTGCAGCCTGTTGGTTTAATGATATGAATAAAAATGTCATTAACCATTCAAAAACACGTACTTTACCTGATATTGAAATCAATAGTTTGCAGCCGTTACTCACACTTTTTTAATTGCTTTCGCATTAATCCATTCTAATCTCATTTTGTGTCTAGAAAAGCAGCGCAAAGCCACGTAAATTATTCTCTATTAAATAAAAATAGTAACGCCACACGTCGTGGTGAAGATAGTGTTACGGCAGTGGTAGGTCCATGCGAGCTTTTTCAAAACTGGTTCACGATGTCAGTCAACTGAATGACTTTTTAGTCACTTTTCCGACTTCCTCAGATAAACAATATTTAGTACAAATATTGTCGACGCAATCGCGCGAAATTACGACCACACTTGCAGACGCCGTTTTGTCGTCGCTGCCGAATGCTCATGTTATGGGGCATAGTACGCGTAATGTGATTCTGGAAGGGGAGATATTTACCTCTGGTTGCCTAGTGAGTGTGATTGAATTTGAGCAAACCACGCTGACTTCTGCGGTACAAACATACTCTTACTCCCCTGACATTGATGGCGGGGAGCTCAAGCGCTCTCTTCTAATGCAGCATAATTCACAGGTGATCCTCAGCTTTGCTGTGCAAATTGAACGACGTGACTATCCCTTGTTTCAAACCTTCGCCAGTGAAGAAGTAGTGATTTCTGGAGGGTTGGCGCAGAGTATTGACGATGGCTGCTGGGTGCTATATCAAAACCGAGTTTACGATAACGCTGTGGTTGCCGTAGCTTTGCACAGTGATACTTTGAAGCTATGGACTGATGCGTATTCGGAATGGAACCCGATTGGCATGCCACACAAAGTCACTCATGCAAAAGGAACGCGCTTGTATTGTTTAGGTGAGAAGAAAGCACTGGACGTATACAAGCGTTACTTGGCGGATGGCCATGACGTGACGCTGAGTCAACTGCTCAGCTTTCCTTTATATCGAGAAAGCTTAGGGCGAAAGGAAGTTTGTACGGTAACGGAGCTACACGCTGATGGCAGTATGAGCTTCGACAGGCCCTGGTGTCTTGGTGACGAAGTGCAATTTTGCTATAACCATCCCTCGTTAACGCTCGAGCAAGTGCGGCATGGTGTGGTTGAGTTAGCCATGCACCAACCTGAAGTCGTGATGATTTTTAACTGCGCGTCACGGTTAGACTTTATTGACAGCAGCGACGAAGTCCAAGCCTTCAAAGATATTGCGACGACGTTTGGTAGTTACTGTATGGGGGAACTGCATGGTGGTATTGGTCAGCCCGAAATTCTTCATCACAGCCTGACGTATTTAGCGATGCGAGAGGGAGACGAAGTGCAAACATTGAACTTGCCTAAGTCGCCCGTTAGCTCCTCTATTTCACCGCTGTTTAGCTTGATTCGAAATGCGATCGGCGATCTCAACCATATGAACGCGCATATGGGGTATCAACTCGATCGCCAAACGCGCAAGTTACAAGAAAGCTATCGACGCGACAGTCGCACGGGATTACAAAACCGGGTCGCATTGCAAGAGCGGCTGAGTAACATCGATTTGGATGAGCATTTGTTGACTCTAAAGCTACTTAACTTTAGTCATATCAACGAAAAATACGGCTACCGAGTGGGAGATCAATTACTCAAAGATCTCTCAATGCACTTTACGAATCGACTACGAAAGCGTTTTGGCATGCCAACGGCTTTACAGCTTTATAGTATTGGGGTTGGTGAATGGGCATTCATATTTAAAGCTGACCAAAGCAGCGAAACCATCAAACAGCACTTTACGCGTTTTGCTGACGCGGTAGAACAAACTAATTTTGAGCCAATTGGCCTACGTGAAATAGATTATCTTTCTATCTCGCTATGCGGCGGCTTAGTGAGTCGTCGAGACTTTCCATCCGCTTCAGTAGATGAGCTCTTACTCAAAGGCATCGAAGCGAGGCGCTCCGGTGTACGCAGTAATACTCATATCTGTAATGCGAAAGATATTGAAGTCAGTGAGGATGTGCGTAAAGAGCAACTTGGATGGCTAAGTTGCGTCAGTAGAGCCATTCTCAAACAGAATATCATCACTTATAGCCAACCTATTGTGCATGCGAGTAGCCACAAATTGGCAAGCCAAGAATGTTTGGTTCGTATTCTGGAAGCCGATGGAACGGTGATTGCGCCAGGACGTTTTCTGCCAATTATCTCTGATACGCATCTTTACACTCGACTAAGTCGGCACATGATTCATTCTACGTTGCATTATATGCGAGATAAGCAAGGTGACTTTTCTATAAACTTATCGCCGCAAGATTTGCTCAGTGATAAAACTTTAATGCTTTTAGAGCATGAAATTAGCCAGCTAAATGACCCAAGGCGAATTGGTTTAGAAGTGCTGGAATCTGAGCAGATCAAAGACTACGGCCGAATGATAGAAGTGTGCAGTCATTTTAGAAGCTTAGGGGCGCGTATCATTGTTGATGACTTTGGCTCCGGCTATTCGAATATCGATGAAATCCTAAAGTTGGAGCCAGAAGTCATAAAGCTCGATGGCAGCTTGATTCGTGATATTGATAAAGACTTAAAACAGCGCAAGATCGCTTCCCAGTTGGTGCGTTTGTGCCAAGTGTTTAACGCGGAGACGGTGGCGGAGTTCGTCCACAATCAGGAGGTGTGTACCATTGCACAAGACATGGGGGTGGATTATTTGCAGGGTTACTATCTTGGCGAGCCGACTCGACTGTTTTAATGATGTTTCACGTGAAACTTCTTGTCGTAAAAAACGCAGCGTAGGCTGCGTTTTTTGTTTGGTTCTTCTACTGAGCTTAATGGTTAACGCTTAAGAGCGTGTCCACTCTTTTCAGCTTGGAACAGAGCGAGGTAATGGGCAAAAAAGCGCTGCATTTGTTGTTGGTTGTTTTGTTCTCCAAGTTGCCCGAGCAAATGTGCAGCGACTTCAAACGTACACAAATTACCTTGTTGTTGGTTGCGTCGCAGCTGATATTGTGAGTCCGCCGACGCAGACAATCCCATAGTAGGGATACCTTCTAACCAACGGCTCTTATTGATCATCTTGCGCGCCTCTTGCCAGGTGGCATCTAAAATAATAAACAGCGGAGTTTTGGTTTGTTGCTGGCTTTGGAGTACCACATGTTCGAGTGTGATACTTTCTTCACAGGGGAAGAGCAACACCGGATACCGCGACGGATCAGCTAATAGAGTGAGCAATTCTGCTGGTGGCTGTTTGCGATCCCAGATTACTCGCTCAATGTTGAGTTGGCACTGCTCTAGTAGCTGGCCGGTATTAGTATCACGCTTCAGTTCATTCGGATGCATTAACAGCAGGATGTTGTGCTCACTGGTAAGTTTCGGCATTAGCGAGCACATACAATTGAATTGAAAACCGCAGGTTGGACACGGTTGTGACATTACAGACGAACTCCTTCGCGCACCGGGCTTATCCCATCAGAGAACAGACGCACACCACTGACTTGGTTCGGCGTTGCCGTTGGTGCCATGCTTGGGTTGAGTGGGTAGCTAACCCCAGTGTATTGCATCACGTGTTGAGCCGCTTTAGCTCCGCCACCGCTGACATTAAAAATCAGATCTCGCCAACCATGAGAGGTTTGTTGGCCGAGCATAATCGGGCTTTGCACTAGTGTAATGCGGCTATTAAATCGCCATTCCTTTTCGTGATGTTCAAATATCAGCAATGTACAGCCTCCGGAACCACACCAATCCAACTGTACCAATAGCTCTTCGTTACCATCGCTGTTGAGGTCGTAAGTTAGCCAACGGTATTGGTTATTGTTGGGGGTGGTTTGATGGATAAAGAAGTAGTTGCGCACCGCGGCATCTACTTTTGAATCAAACTCTGCACTAGAAGGGACGTCAGCACTACCGATGGGGTTGTTGGTGCGTTTTTCGGCTGGTTGCATGATGCCTTCATCACGAACGGTGGCAGGATAAAGGACTAAACCACCATCGGCGATTGGGTATACTAAGTTACCGACTTTTTCTTTGGTCGCTTTGAGCTGATTGCCTTCTCGAGTAAACAGTCGCTCTGACATTAGCCTTTGCTGTTGATGATGCGTCATGACAACTTGAACCTGAGACGGACTTAACTGTTGCCAGTAACCACGCTCGATTAATGGTGCTTGTCCATTGGCGTAACGGTATTTTGTTGTGGCGCTATGGTCTGGGTTTAAGGTCATTTGTACTTCAAAGCCTTGTGATTGGGTTGAGGTCGCGACATAGGTATTAGCCCAGCCAAGCGTTGCATCGACGTTTGCAGCCATACCACAACCTTGATACGTCTCGCCATCATGTTTTAGTGTTGCTTTCCAGCCATACAAAGAATCGCTCATTGTGTCTGAGCAGAGGTTTTCTGTTAAGCGAAGCTCACCATCTTGTAGTTGATAAGTGCGCTGGCGAGGTTGAAGCTGACTGCTTTTAATCGCTAATTTTGTGGTTTGTTTGCCGATTTGCTGGAATGTTAGTCCATTAGCCTCAAAGCTTGCCGACCAAGAAGGCTCATTACCAAACACGCGAGTTGGTTTGTTTGGTTGCTGACAACGGTTTGGATTTTCCGTTGTGAGGAAGTTCACTTGTTCCACGACAAAGTTAGCATCGAAATCAGCAGAAAACCCATCGATGCCCGGTGGGTTGAGGTGGCCGATAACCTCGCCATACATAGTCTGGTAAGGCTCGTTATTTAACTGAATTGCTTGTTGCATTTGCTGTGGTGATAGTTGCAACCAATATTGCTTGTCGCTGCCACAAGGCATGATGTATTGGCTCTCGTGACCGACGATCACTTTTCCGCGCAGCATAAAAGTTTGAGGTTGAATGGTTTCAGGCTTATCTAAGGTTGCTGGTGGAGAGGTTGGGTCAGCGGCACCAGATTGTGGCGACTGTGAACTACATGCTTGCAGAACCAGCAGGGTGGCAAGCGCCACTGGGTTTTTCAAAGCCTTCATGTTATATCTTCCTCATTATTGTTACTCAATCGGCATCGGATGGCATTATGGCATATTGGTTATTTAAAACTGAACCAGATACCTTTTCTATTGACACGCTTCGAACCCAAAAGGTTTCATGTTGGGAGGGAGTTCGTAATTATCAGGCGCGCAATATGATGCGTGACCAAGTGAAGGTGGGCGATTTAGTCCTGATTTACCACTCTTCTTGTAAACATGTTGGCGTGGCAGGTATTGCTAAAGTTGTGAGAGAAGCCTATCCCGATCATTTCCAATTCGATCCCGAAAGCGATTATTACGATCCAAAGTCAGACCCAGACAACCCGCGTTGGATTATGGTGGATGTCGAGTTTGTACGTAAAACGGCGCGAGTGATTCCGTTGTCGGTGATGAAAGCGATGCCAGAACTTGAGAACATGCCGTTGGTGAAACGTGGAAATCGCTTGTCGATTATGCCCGTGACAGAAGAAGAATGGGACGCGATTCTTGGCAAAGAGAAGCTGCCAAGTCAGCGATAAAAGAAAAGGGCTGCGAATGTGCAGCCCTTCATAATTTGGAGTATTGAAGCTTACAGCAAGTGTTCTTGTAGGTAGTGTGCAACCGCATCTTCCGCATTGCTGCCAATCACTTCATTATTTGGTAGAGCTTTCATCACTTTTTCGTGTGATGTACCCATAACTAGCCCTTTACCTGCCATCGACAGCATTTCTACGTCATTCATGCCATCACCAAATGCTACGCAGTTTTCTAACGTCAGGTCGAGTTTTTTCGCTACCGCTTCAAGAGCATGGCCTTTAGACACGCCAGCGCTCATTACTTCCAAACACCAAGGCGTTGAAAATGCGATGTTCAGCTTATCACCAAACTGCTCACGTAGTTTGTTTTCAAATACGACCAAACGTTCGTGGTCTTCTCCTGGATGCGTGAAGAAAACTTTCGCAATACCGTCAGTTGGGGCGTGGTCTTCATCAAATAAGACGTAAGTGAATTCATCGTGGAAGTCACGTAACGTTTCATCATCCTTGTTCATCAACCAGCTATCATTTTGATACATGTGAATAAGTATTTCTTGATCATGTTTGATCGTGTCGATCACGCCTTGTACCAGTTCCGCAGGGACATTCTCGCTGTACATTAGCTGATCTTCCTGGTCATGCACTCGGGCACCATTCGACGTGATCATATAAGCTGGAATGCCAACTTGGCGACGGATGCTCGCAACGTCTACGTGGTGACGGCCGGTTGCAAAGACAAAGGTATAACCCTTTTCATGCAGCGCTTTTAGCGTCTCTTTTGAGTAAGCACTGAGCTGATGGTTTGGTGCGAGTAACGTGCCATCCAGATCAGAGGCAACGATTTTGGTGATCTCTTTGCAAGGTAGCGATGTGCTCATGAAGTCCTCGTAAACGGTTTGGATAGTGTGGAACAGGTGAATTGCAAACGGAGTACAGCAGACTGACTAGATCGTACTGCTCCGAATGCGGGGGAACTTGGGCCCGTAGCACTATGCGGTTAAACACTGTGTCAAAGTAGCCAAGTTCAAGCAGTGTACGCCAAAATGAGGATGAAAAAGAGGGTAAATCGATGTGTAGACATTTCCTCTTTAATCTTAGTCGTGAAATGGTCGCCTAGAGTTCTTATTGTGCTTGTTCGTTTGATGGCGATTTAGGGTCATTCATAAAGCGGAAAATCGCATCGAGCGCTTGATTACGATACTTGTCGGTCTCGAACAAGATTTCATGCTGTGCGCCTTCGATGGAAAGCAGCTCCGCGTGCGGGTTGGTTTTCCGCAATTTATCAATAAAACGCTTTTGCGCGAGGTTGCTAACAATCCGATCGTTTCCTGCTTGGATTAGGATTACTGGTATTTTGACTTGGCGAGTTAATAAAAAGCACTGCTTAGCGGCCATGAGCCCTTGCCAAACCCAGCGAGTGCTTGGCCCACCGACTTGCAGTTCCGGTTTTTCCGTATATAGGTTTCGGAACCATTGGTAGCGGCCGTAACTTTGGCTAAGTGGGTTATCTTCAAAGGGCTTAGGGAAGTAGGCCTGATGTCCTGGTGCATAGCGTGGCAAAGTCGATACCGCTGACATAATTTGTGTGACCGGAATCGCTATTGGTGATAGGTACCATGGCAGGTTAATGCCAAACATGGGCGCACTTAGAATCAAACCAGTAAAAGGGTGTTCTGGGTGAGTTTGCAGGTAACGTGTGGCGATCGCGCCGCCCATAGAGTGCGCGATGATGAAGCATTGTTGATATTCGCTAAGGTCGTGTTTTTTTACGACGATGTCCATATCATCAATATAATCAGTAAAGTCATAGACGTGACCCATATCTGAGTCAGATAATAAACGATCTGATAAACCTTGTCCGCGGTGGTCAAAGGAATAGACATCGAAACCTTGGCGGTAGAGATCGTAAAACAGCTCTTGGTATTTCCAGGAAGACTCAATGCGTCCATTTACGATGAGCACGGCTTTTTTATGCTCTGGGTTGGTTAGCTTGCACCAGTAAATGTTCTTTTTCTCAGTCCCTTTAACAAAGCCCTCTTGGCGAGTTTGCCAAAGTGCTGCGATCGGACCACCAATTGCTTGCTCAAATAATGTCTCTTGAGTATAAGTCAAAGGTGAATGGTTAGTCGCCATTAGTTGATTACCTGAAGATACGTTGTTTACGCGATGTATCATCGAAGAATTAGTGAGGAAATGCAATGGATACCCATGTCTGGTTAGCTTATGTAGTAACAGCAATCGTTTTTAGTTTGGCTCCGGGCTCTGGCACGGTGAACTCAATCAGTAATGGTTTGAGTTACGGTACCCGTAAATCACTGGGTGCCATTATTGGCTTACAAATTGGTTTAGTTATCCACATCGCGCTGGTGGGGGCGGGTATTGGTGCGCTTGTCGCGCAGTCAGCAACCGCATTTTCTGTCATTAAATGGGTTGGTGCTGCTTATCTGGTTTGGTTGGGGATTCAGAAATGGCGCGACACATCAAGCTTAGTCGCAGCTGAAAACCACAACGAGATGTCAGGCACGGCGCTGTTGTACAAGGCAGTGTTAATTAACCTCACCAACCCTAAATCGATTGTTTTTCTGGTGGCGTTGTTCCCGCAGTTTATTGACCCGGCAAAAGACCAAATCACGCAACTGTTGGTGCTTGGCGTCACTACGGTCGTGATTGATGCGTGTGTAATGTTGGGTTACACGAGCTTGGCAGCACAAATGGGACGCTTTATTCGCTCCGATAAAATCATGGGAAAAATAAACAAAGTATTCGGTTCAATGTTCATGGGTTGTGGTGCATTATTAGCAGCTGCAAAGTCATAAGCCATTTATAGGTCCTTCTTTAGCATGAATACAACGTATGTCGCTCGCCAGCCGATCTTTAACCGAAAAAGACAGACGCTGGGTTATGAATTGTTGTTTCGAGACGGGGAGAGTAACGCATACCCTTCACATATTGATTCAAATCGAGCGACATACCGACTGATTGTCGAAAACTTCCTATCGCTGGGTACTAACCCAGTGATTGCCTCTTCTAGATGCTTTATTAACTTTCCTCATCAAAGCTTGGTGCGACGTTTGCCGCGCAGTTTGCCGAAAAACAAAATTGTCATCGAAGTGTTGGAAACGTGCCAACCTACGGATGAGCTTCTTGATGCGATTCGTGAGTTTTATCGAGAAGGTTACTTGATCGCTTTGGATGACTTCACCCTAACACCAGAATGGCGCCGTTTTTTGCCATATGTGCATATTGTGAAGCTCGACATTATGGCGATGGGGCTCGAAAAGGCCTGTGAACTGGTCAAAACACACCTTGCCAAACGCGTCAAATACCACTTTTTAGCAGAACGTGTTGAAACCGCAGAAGAGTTTGAGCAAGCGAAAGCGGCTGGCTTTAAATTTTTCCAAGGTTATTTTTTTAGCAAGCCACTCGTCTCGCAGACTAAATACGTCAGTCCTGAGCAAGTGTTGGCATTGCAACTGTTTCGTGAAGTTTGTGCTCCTGAGCCTGACTTTACTCGTATCGAGTCCATCATTACGCAAGATGTCGCGTTGTCATATAAATTATTGCGTTTTGTAAATACGCAAGCGCCGAATTTGGCTGTCGAAATCAGCTCTTTTCGTCAGGCATTGATTTATCTTGGCCAGGATAACCTTAAGCAGTTTGTCTCTTTGGTTGTGGCATCGTATATCTCCAGTAACAAGCCTCGAGAGCTGTATCACCTTTCATTGCAACGAGCTCAATTTTGCCAATTGATGTCGCGCTATCAGCCATTCTCTCACCTCAACGAGCAAGGTTTCATGGTTGGTTTGCTGTCGATTCTAGATGCGCTGCTGGATCTTTCGGTGGAATCTTTAGTTAGGCAGTTACCGCTTAGTCATTCAGTACAACAAGCGCTATTACATCGCAAAGGGGTTTATGGTGCACTTATTTCCCTCGAAGAGTGCTACGAGCGTGCCGATTGGTCAGGGGTTGAAAAAATCACGATGCAATTGGGGTTGCCTTTAGAGGAAGTGAAGCTCTCCTTAGGTGAAGCGGCTCGCTGGAGTCAAAGCATCGCGACTGCATAATTTCTTGTCTTATCTTTTATCTCTTTGAATCTCTCTCTTTACAATCAAGCTGTTCGTTAGATGTGAAACTTTTATGACGATGGACGGTTTCCTCTTGACGATATATCTTAATTAAATAAACATATACGCATATCCATATATAGGTATGTTCATTATGCTTCCACATCAGTTTTTTAAGCTGTTATCCGATGAAACACGCGTACGTTGTTTAATGCTCGTGGCCCGTGAAGGTGAAACTTGCGTTGGCGATTTGGCGTTTGCTCTACAAGAGAGCCAGCCGAAAGTTTCTCGTCATCTTGCTCAGTTACGATCCAGTGGCATCTTGGTGGATAAACGCCAAGGGCAATGGGTGTATTACGAGTTATCACAGCAATTACCAGGTTGGATGCGAAAGTTAATTGAAGACTTAGTGGCATCAAACTGTTTGAAGCAGGAATACCAAGACGACATCACACGCTTACACGATAAAAGTCGTGAGGCTTGCTGTTAACAGCGAATAGAGATTCAAGGTAGAAGATTAGAGGGTAAAACTATGACAATTAAAGTAGGAATTAATGGCTTTGGCCGAATTGGTCGCTTAGCGCTGCGAGCGGCATTTGATTGGCCAGAATTGGAGTTTGTGTTAATCAACGATGTCGCAGGTGACGCAGCTACGCTTGGTCACTTATTAGAATTCGATTCAGTGCAAGGTCGTTGGCATCATGGAGTTCAGGTCGAAGGCAGTGAGCTCGTCATCAACGGCAAGCGTGTTGCCACGACTCAACAACGCGATATCGATGCGGTGAACTGGTCTGATTGTGATGTTGTGATTGAAGCGACAGGCGTACATCGCAAAACATCATTCCTAAACAAATACCTAGAGCAAGGCGTGAAACGTGTCGTGGTAAGCGCACCTGTGAAAGAAGAAGGTATTGCGAACATTGTGGTGGGCGTGAACGACCATATTTTCGACCCTGAAAAACATCGTATCGTGACAGCAGCTTCGTGTACGACTAACTGTATCGCACCTGTGGTTAAAGTCATTCATGAGAAATTGGGTATCGAACAATCTTCTTTTACGACCATTCACGACCTGACGAATACGCAAACTATTTTGGATGCGCCACACAAAGATCTACGCCGTGCAAGAGCATGCGGCATGAGCCTTATCCCAACCACTACGGGTAGCGCGAAGGCGATTGTCGAAATTTTCCCAGAATTAAAAGACAAAATTAATGGTCATGCGGTTCGCGTACCTCTAGCAAACGCATCGTTAACAGACATCATTTTTGATGTGAAGCGTGATACCACGGCAGAAGAAGTGAATGCACTGTTAAAAGAAGCATCTGAAGGTGATTTGAAAGGCATCCTTGGCTTCGAAGAGCGTCCTTTAGTTTCTATCGATTATAAAGGCGACCAACGTTCAACCATCGTTGATGCGCAATCAACCATGGTTGTGGGTTCTCGTATGGTTAAGATTTACGCTTGGTACGATAACGAAATGGGTTATGCAACGCGCACAGCAGAGCTGGTTCGTAACGTTGGTTTGGCTTAAAAGGGGGTCACAATGTCTCATCCTACATGGCAATTAGATTTGGACTCCGGTGCTTTAATCTTAACACCGTGCCCAGGAACGAAAGGTGTCGATTTGCATGCGTCGTTAGAACAGTTGAAAGAGCAGGGTGTTCAAGCGGTCGTTACTGCATTAGATGATAGTGAATTAGCTGCGAAGAATGTCTCTGCATTGGGTGAAGCCACTCAGCAACTGGGTATGAAATGGTTCCAGATCGAGATTGAAGACGACTGCGCACCAAATGAAGAATTTGCGACGAAGTGGCAACAAGCCAGTCCGGAACTGCACGCGATTCTTGCTCAAGGTGGCAAAGTTGCGATGCATTGCATGGGTGGTTCGGGGCGCACAGGTTTGTTCGCTGCTCACCTACTCCTAGAAAAGGAATGGCAGTTAGAAGATATCGTGCGAGAAGTACAGGCATTGCGCCCTGGTGCATTTACAAAACCTGTGCAAGTTGAGTACATCGAACGCGTGGCTCAAGACGCTTGATCAGCTTAAATAGCTTTTGGTTCATTATGATCCAAAAGCTAAATTCGAGCTTCTTCAGGATACGACTGTTTACAAAAAAAGCCATTAATATTAACTAATACATTGTTTTTAAGGTGTATTTTTCTTTTTATTGATGTTGGGGCATTTTTTGAAAATCACAGCAACATTGTATTGGTCAATGTTGCTGTACAGGTTAGGAAGTATTTAGAACATGATGATCTAAATGCTTCTATCGCTGTACATATGAGGTCAATATGATTTCTCAATTAAGCAAAAGTATTCGTCAGTACATGTTAGTGACGTTTAACTATTGGAACTTTACGGTGACCGATGGCGCACTGCGTATGCTGGTGGTGCTCTATTTTCATGACTTAGGTTATTCCACGTTAGCTATTGCCTCACTGTTTCTTTTCTATGAATTTTTTGGTGTGGTGACAAACCTGGTTGGTGGTTGGTTGGGCGCAAGGTTAGGCCTAAATAAAACCATGAACATTGGTTTAGCGATGCAAGTGTTTGCGTTGCTGATGCTCGCAGTACCAAATGCATGGCTGACCATTCCTTGGGTGATGGCAGCGCAAGCTCTGTCGGGGATTGCCAAAGATCTGAACAAAATGAGTGCTAAGAGCGCGATTAAAACGCTAGTACCAGACGAACAGCAAGGTGCGCTCTACAAATGGGTAGCGATTTTGACTGGCTCGAAGAATGCACTCAAAGGAGCGGGCTTTTTTGTTGGTGGCTTGCTGCTGTCTTGGGTGGGTTTTCAAAACTCGATGTTTATTATGGCGGGTGTACTTACATTAGTGTTTGTTTGCAGCATGATCTGGCTAGAAGCGGACATGGGTAAAGCAAAGAGTAAACCTAAGTTTCGCCAAATATTCTCCAAGTCTGAATCGATAAACATTTTATCCGCAGCACGCATGTTCTTGTTTGGTGCTCGTGATGTGTGGTTTGTCGTTGCTCTGCCTATTTATCTTGGTAGCGTGTTTGGCTGGGATCACTTGTGGGTTGGTAGCTTTCTCGCAGCGTGGGTCATTGCTTATGGGTTTGTGCAAGGCTTTGCGCCGCGTATTACTGGCAAAGCGCAAGGTCGTGTGCCTGATGGTAGTGCAGCATTGGTGTGGGCAGGAATCCTAGCGTTAATTACGGCTGGTATTGCTTATGGTGTGCAAATCGGTTGGCAGCCTGAATTGGTGATTGTGGTAGGTTTGATGATTTTTGGCGCTGTGTTTGCCATTAACTCTTCGCTGCACTCGTACTTGATAGTGAGCTACGCTAAAGGCGATGGCGTCTCGTTGGATGTCGGTTTTTACTACATGGCCAATGCGATGGGACGTTTGATTGGCACGGTATTATCGGGTTGGATCTACCAAGAGGCTGGTCTTGCAGCGTGCTTATGGGTTTCTTTTGCTTTCTTGGCACTGACGACGCTGATTTCAATTAAGTTGCCAAAAGCTAATGTTGCTACTGCGTAACTACCCCCAGTATCGCTATCTGTAGATGGTATAAATGGCTCCAAATCGGAGCCATTTTTGTTTTCAGCCCTAAACCACCTACTTCAGTAGGTGGTTATCATCCGTTTCGGCTTTGCCTGTAAAACTACTCA
>NZ_JAWOTE010000041.1:0-22415 GCF_033338695.1 Vibrio sp. Vb1166
ATGAGTAGTTTTACAGGCAAAGCCGAAACGGATGATAACCACCTACTGAAGTAGGTGGTTTAGGGCTGAAAACAAAAGTAAAACCGGCGTAAGCACGCCGGTACAGATGTACTAACGATAAGGTATCGATTAAACATCGACAGACAACTGACGAATCTGCGCTTTTAGTCCCGGGAGCATACTCGAACTGGCGCTGAATTTTCGCAACCCCACGCGAAGCAATGTTTCTGTGGCATTTGGATCGCCAGCCATCTCACCACACATACTAACCGGTATGCCCGCGCGATCGCCTGCTGCACACGTGAGCTCAATGGCTTTTAGTACCGATGGTTCAAAGTAGTTCACCAATTCAGCAACAGCGGCGTTACCTCGATCGGCGGCCATAACATATTGAGTCAAATCATTGGTGCCGATAGAGAAAAAGTCGACTTCTTGGGCTAACGCATCAGCATTTAACACCGCGGCTGGTACCTCAATCATAATACCAACGGGCAAATGAGTCGCATCCAAGCCGAGTTGGTTTGCTTGATGCGCCAACAGCACTTTTACTTTTCTCACTTCTTCAACCTGAGCCACCATCGGTATCATCAATTGAATATTCGGTTGCTCGTGAAAGGCTCTCAGAATGGCTCGAAGTTGAGCGGTAAACAATGACTCATGTTGAAGGCACAACCGCACCCCTCTCAAACCTAAAAATGGATTATCTTCTGCTGGCATAGGATAAGCGGCTAAAGGCTTATCACCGCCAACATCTAGACTACGAATCGTAAGTGGCTTATCACCAAGTGCGGCGGCAATATCACGATACACTTGGTATTGCGCTTCCTCAGTTGGCAACTCATCACTGTTTTGAAATAGAAACTCAGTCCGAAATAGACCAACGCCCTCAGCTCCTGATGTTAGTGCATCATCAATATCTTTCGGTCCACCAATATTGGCGAGTACTGGAATATGGACACCATCACAGGTGACTGCGGCTTGCTGAGCACTCGCTAGTGCACGTTGTCGGGTGCTTTGCCACTCAATTTGTTGCGCTTCTAATTCCTGCTGTATGGCATCTGAAGGAGAGAACCATAAATGCCCTCGAAAGCCATCAATAGTCACCACTTGACCAGCACGCACAGCATCAAGGCAGCCCTGAGCTTTAACGATGGCAGGAATCCCCATCGCACGGGCAAGAATCGCACTGTGAGAGGTTTTCCCTCCCTCACTCAAACAGATACCAAGCACTTTCGATTTATCAAGCCCGGCCACATCAGAAGGCATCAGGTCGCGGGCCAACAAAATACTCGGTTCCTGAATGTCGATGGCATTAGGCGTTACGCCTGTCATTTCGACCATAACTTGGCGTGCTATATCATGCACATCTGCTTCGCGTTCCCGCATGTACTGACTTTCTGCCTGGCGAAACTCTTCGGCCAACGTTTGCAGTGATTCTACCCAAGCTTGCTCGGCTATCATGCCCGTTTGAATTCGCGACTCGACCGATGCCCATAATTCTGGGTCACTGAGCATCATGCTATGAGCGGAAAATATTTCCCCTTTCGGCTGCTTCGCTTGCTCCTGCAAATGTTGAACAACCACACCTATCGCACGCTTAACCCGTTCAATTTCATCTTGTTCACTTTGGAAATCACGTTCAGGCACTGCTGGCATTTCATGAGTAAAAAGGACAGCAGGAGCAGTAGCGATACCGTCATTGACTCGAATACCAACAACAGCACCTTCAATCTGATTTGAGGCCATGCCATCGAGCAGAGTATCTGAACTTTCTTCAGGTTCGATAATGCCTTGCTCAACCGCCTCTTTTTCTCCGAAGTGCTCATAAGCTAAGGCTTCAAATGCCTTGATTGCTTCACTGGATTGAGAGCCGAGTGCGCACAGCGTGATCGTCTCTTGGCTACGAACGCCAAGTTTCGCAATGCTGTTTAAGCTTTTCGCGTTCACACGGCGCTCGCCTTTTTTCAACCATAATTGGCAGTCAAAAGGCGCGAGTGCACCAACAATGGCCGCAGCGGGACGAGCATGTAATCCATGCGGATTTTGCACTACCCAATCAAATGTCCATTCTTGCTCAAAGTTCTCTGATACTGGCGCTATCTCAGCGGATGTTAGTGGCTGATCACCAAGGTGCTCTTGTTTTACGCTTAACGCATTCTGTGCCTCTTCGACTACCGTCGATAAAGGCAGTCCGGCGGCGGCAGCCACCGACGCCGCCATGGTTCCTTCAACAATAGGTGCCGAGATAAGGGTGACATTTTCCCTCACATGATCATCAATCAGGTCCAGAGCCATTTCCGTGCTAAGCAACGCGCTGCCAAGATCCATCAACACAACAACCCCTTGTTGATCTTGTACCTGCTCAATCGCTTCCATCACGGCAATGGCATCGGTTCCGATCGGGTTCTCTGGATCATCAATCCCAGCAGCAATCGCAAGCTTGGCTTTGCCTTGCGTCATTTGGGTGGCAAGTTCTGCCACCCCTTCGGCAAGTCGACGACTATGAGATACAACTACAATTCCCACCATCTTAATTACCTGCTATTGCCTGCTGTAGTGCTTTAATCATTAACAAAGAAGAGGTTGCACCGGGATCTTGGTGACCAATACTGCGTTCACCTAAATAGCTTGCTCGCCCTTTTTTCGCCAACATTTCAATCGTGGTAACCGCGTTCGTTTCTGCTAGCTCAACCATTTCATTAAGTAAGTGATCGGCGCTCATGCCATTTTCTAACGACGCCTTCACGCTAACTAAAACGGGTAACCAAACATCACACATGGTTTTATCACCCAGCTCTGCTTTACCACGAGACACCACGCCATCCACACCGCTTTTTAGTGCATCGACCAACTCTTCAAACGTTAGTTGCTCTCGGGTTCCGACAGCGGCAGCCGTGCGAATAAACAGCGTGCCATACAGCGGGCCACTTGCCCCACCAACACTAGAAAGTAAGGTCATGCCCGTATTCTTGAGAATGCTGCCGATATTTTGGTCCGCAAATTGCGGCAGTTTTTCAGCAACTTTTTTAAAGCCACGGTTCATATTGAGACCATGGTCTGCGTCACCAATATCACGATCAAGGTCGGTCAGAAAATCTTGATTCTCTTGATACGTTTTTGCACATAACTCTAGCCAGTGAACGATATGTTGTTTTTCAATTTGCATGTTTGCTCCCCCCTCTTACCACTTGATCGCGGCCGTATCGACAGGAGCATCGAACAGCTCCAACATCTCTTTATCTGCCTTCAGCAACGTAATCGAAACGCCTTCCATATCGAGTGACGTACAGAAGTTACCAACCATATTACGCACGATACGGAACCCTGCTTGCTCGCAGTTATGAGCCAGACGGCGGTACACTCCGTAAAGCTCTGAAGTTGGCGTACCACCCATACCATTCACCATCACGATGTAGTCGTGTTCAGCGGCGAAAGGCTCAATGCTGGATTCCACTTCATCCCATTCACCTTCGTCACGATTCCAAATACGCAATGTGCGCTGATAAGGCGTGTTTTCAGCAACTTCAGCAAACATCTCATCCACTAACGTATCGGCGTCGGTGTATTTCACTCGCTTGATACCTGGTTCACCATGGATACCAACACCAAACTCAACTTCATCATCTTCCAGAACAAAAGATGGTTTACCCGCCGCTGGTACAACACAAGCATTAAGTGCCACACCAAATGAACGACAGTGATTATTCACGCGACGAGCCAGTGCTTCACATTGCTCCAACGAATAACCTTTGTTCGCGGCAGCCCCAACTAACTTTTCAACCAATACCGTTCCAGCAACGCCACGGCGACCAGCGGTATACAGGCTGTCTTTGACTGCAACATCGTCATCCACCAACACCGACCCAACTTTGATGCCATCGGTATGAAGCAGCTCCACAGCCGTTTCAAAGTTCAACACGTCTCCGGTGTAGTTTTTAATGATAAATAGCACGCCTTCACCAGTATTCACTTGGTTACCACATTCGTACATTTGATCAGGCGTAGGTGAAGTAAATACCTCTCCTGGGCAGGCGCCTGTCAGCATGCCTTTACCAATAAAACCAGCGTGCAAAGGTTCATGACCACAGCCACCACCAGAAACCAGTGCCACTTGCCCCGGCGTTTCCTCGTGCCACATGTAACGAGGCTCGTAGTTGGCTTTTAGCTCAGGGCGGGACAATGCCAGGCCTTCCATTTGCTGCAATACAACATCATCGACTTGGTTAATTAACTTTTTCATCGTTCTATCTCATTCCATTTATATTTTTATGTAGGGTATGAATTCATCTTAAACAGAGAAAAAACGTGCTCAACAAAAATCAATCCGTTTCATATTGAAACGAAATCTTCGGCATTTTTGTTTCAATATGAAACGTAAAACGACAAATTTTCCTGAATAGTGATCGTCGCCATAAAGCATGCTGATGCTTATTACTTCTGACAGTCGGTTTGACACAGAGGTCATAAAAGCATGGAACAAAAGCAGAGATATCCTTCACCACTTACCACACCAAACCTAATATAAACCTTATCCCTACAATGGATATTCATTGCAGTCCAAAACACACATAAAAAGGTTAAAGGTTTGAATTATGGACAAAATTATTATCAGCCCAAGCAAATACGTCCAAGGTGAACAAGTACTTACATCTATCGCTCACTATGTGAAAACATTGGGTGAACGTCCGTTAGTAATTGCCGATGAGTTCGTGACTAACCTGGTTGGTGATGACGTCAAGCAAAGTTTTGCTGACGAAAAGCTTCCACTCACTATGAACATTTTTGGTGGCGAATGTTCGCGCGTTGAGATTGAACGCATCACGGACATTTGTGCGACTCAAAAACACGATGTCATTGTCGGTATTGGTGGTGGTAAAACGTTAGATACAGCAAAGGCTGTTGCGTTTTACACCAAAATTCCTGTCGTGGTGGTTCCTACGATTGCCTCGACTGATGCGCCAACCTCAGCGCTTGCGGTGATATACACACCTGAAGGTGAATTTGCAGAATATTTGATGATCCCTAAAAACCCAGACATGGTCATCATGGATACGTCAGTCATCGCCAAAGCCCCTGTTCGCTTACTTGTATCGGGGATGGGCGACGCGCTTTCCACCTACTTTGAAGCTCGTTCCAACATGACTTCTGGTAAGGCAACAATGGCTGGTGGGTTAGCGACGCGTTCAGCACAAGCGCTTGCGAAACTTTGCTATGAAACCTTGCTTGAAGATGGTGTAAAAGCAAAAGCTGCGGTAGAAAATGGTGTGAGCACCAAAGCGGTAGAAAACATTATTGAAGCCAATACATACCTAAGCGGTATCGGTTTTGAAAGCAGTGGTCTAGCGGGTGCTCACGCTATTCATAACGGCCTAACTAAGCTTGAAGAGTGTCATCATCTCTATCATGGTGAGAAAGTCGCGTTCGGCACACTAGTTCAGCTGGTACTAGAAAACGCAGCGATGGAAGAGATTAATACGGTTCTTGCATTCTGCCGCTCTGTAGGTCTACCAACCAACTTATTTGATATGGGCGTTAAAGAGCTTAACCACGCTAAGTTGCGCGAGGTCGCCGAAGCCTCAACGGCCGAGGGAGAAACCATCCACAATATGCCATTCCCAGTGACGGCAGAAAATGTCTACTCTGCAATTCTAACCGCTCACCAGTTGGGTCAATAACTCACCCCCTTAAAGTGGGCTTAAATAAAAAAGCGGCACATACTCTCGCATGTGCCGCTTGGATTTTTGCTGTTAAGCGTAATTACTCAACCGTTACCGCTTTCGCCAGGTTACGTGGTTGGTCTACGTCCGTACCTTTGATCAGTGCTACGTAGTAAGACAGCAACTGCATAGGGATGGTGTAGTAGATCGCCGCCGTGATTTCACTAACGTGAGGCATCGTGATGATCTTCATTGTTTCATCGCCTTCGAAGCCTGCGTCTGCATCTGCGAATACATACAGAAGACCGCCACGCGCACGTACTTCCTCAACGTTTGATTTTAGCTTTTCAAGTAGGTCGTTGCTTGGTGCAACCACAACAACAGGCATGTCAGCATCAATTAGGGCCAGAGGACCGTGTTTCAGTTCACCCGCCGCGTACGCTTCTGCGTGGATGTACGAGATCTCTTTCAGTTTTAGAGACGCTTCCATCGCGATTGGGTAGAACTCGCCACGGCCTAGGAACAATGTGTGGTGCTTGTCTGCAAAATCCGTTGCTAGTGCTTCAATTTCTTTCTCGAAAGAAAGTGCCGCGTTGATTTGCTTAGGAAGTGCGTGTAGCGCTTCAACAATCTCTTTTTCTTTCTCTTTGCTGATGCGGCCTTGCTCTTTACCCAGTGCCGTTACCAACATAAGTAGTGCAGAAAGTTGAGTCGTGAACGCTTTGGTTGAAGCCACACCGATTTCAACACCAGCGCGAGTCATGAACGCAAAATCTGATTCACGAACCAGAGAAGAGCCTGCTACGTTACAAATGGTCATCGCCGCCATATAACCTTTCTCTTTTGCTAGGCGAAGTGCTGCTAGCGTATCAGCGGTTTCACCAGACTGAGACAACGTAATCAATAGGCTGTTTGGACGAGTCACAAACTTGCGGTAACGGAATTCAGACGCAATTTCTACATCACAGCTAACGCCTGCAATGTCTTCAAACCAGTAACGTGCCGTCATACCTGCGTTGTAAGACGTACCACACGCCACGATTTGTACGTGTTCTACTTTGCTTAGAATGTCTGCCGCGTGCACACCGATCGCGTCTGTCACAACAGAATCTGACGTGATACGACCTTCCATTGTGTTGATCAACGCTTTAGGTTGCTCATAGATTTCTTTTTGCATGAAGTGACGGTATTGGCCTTTATCACCTGCATCATGCTCTGCGTTAGATTCAACAATTTCACGCTCAACTGGCTCACCCGTTGCATCAAACACAGTGACTTCACGGCGAGTAATTTCTGCTACGTCACCTTCTTCTAGGTACATGAAACGGCGCGTAACGTTAAGTAATGCAAGTTGGTCAGACGCTAGGAAGTTTTCACCTACACCAAAACCGATCACGATCGGGCTGCCTGAACGCGCTACTACGATGCGTGAAGGATCTTTGCGATCCAACGCTACCGTGCCGTATGCGCCTTCAAGTTGTTTTGCTGTTTTTTGTACCGCTTCTAATAGCGTTTCTGAAGTACGAAGTTCCCACTCAACCATATGTGCGATAACTTCTGTATCCGTTTGCGATTCAAACACGTAGCCACGAGATTGAAGCAGCTCACGCAGCTCTTCATGGTTTTCGATGATGCCGTTATGGACCACTGCGATATCACCAGACATGTGTGGGTGAGCGTTGATTTCAGAAGGTTCACCGTGCGTCGCCCAACGAGTGTGCGCAATACCAGTTCCGCCGATCACTTTTGCTTCTTCTACTGCATCAGCCAATTCTTGTACTTTACCCAAGCGACGAACGCGCGTTAGGTTTGATTCGCCATCAACAACCGCAACGCCAGCAGAGTCGTAACCGCGGTACTCTAAGCGGCGTAGACCTTCAACCAAAATTTCTGCAACATCTCGTTGTGCTACTGCACCTACGATTCCACACATGTGTTTATCTCCGTTTGTAGTTTTGTCCTTCCCTAGCCATGATTTCAAATAGAGGCAGCAAGCAAAGGCCTTTATCCAGAGGGAAGTGAAATATGAAACTGATTACATTATTAGGCGCAAATGACTTTCACGCCATGTTGTTCTATCTGTACTTTATGCTCTGCTTGGATATCTGCATCGGTCACCAACACATCAACTTGATGCCAAGCGAGCTCTAAGTTTGGGATCTTACGGCCGATTTTTTCGGACTCTATCATTACGATCACTTCACGTGACGCTTCTGCCATTACCTTACTTAAGCCAACCAATTCATTAAATGTCGTGGTTCCACGCTCGAGATCGATGCCATCCGCACCGATGAATAGTTGGTCAAAGTCGTAAGCTCGTAATACAGATTCGGCTACTTTGCCTTGAAAGGACTCTGAGTGCGTATCCCAAGTACCGCCAGTCATCAGCAGTGTCGGTTCGCTCTCTAATTCATTTAGGGCGTTAGCAACATGCAACGAGTTGGTCATGACCACTAAGCCACGTTTGTCATTCAACTGTTGAATCAGCGCGGCAGTCGTGCTGCCACTGTCGATCACGATGCGATTATGATCGCGAATCAATGATGCTGCTGCTTTTGCTAAGCTTAACTTTCGAGTCGAAACATTAGCGCCCAATTCTTCGTGAATGACTTCCTTTGGGATAGCAATCGCACCGCCATAGCGGCGTAGAAGTTGGCCGTTTTTCTCTAAAGAAGCTAAATCCTTTCTAATCGTGACCTCTGAGGTTTCGAATTTCTGAGCAAGTTCATCAACGCTGACTTCTCCTAGTTCAGAAACCAAGTTAGAAATGGCGTGTCTTCTTAATTGAGTGTTTCGTTTCGACATTTAAGTTTTTATTTTAAGTTTCGATGTGAAACTTATTATAGTCAAACCGAAACTTTCAAGTCCATTTATTTCGATCCAAAAAATTAATATTTCTCGATAAAACCTTGTCCTAAGACAATTCTTAAACAGTGATATTGGATTCATTCAGTGGTAGAATTCGCCACCGAAAAGAAAAAAAATTACAGAATTGAAGGCTATTTTTTTGCAACTTTCTGCATATAAAGTGGGATTAGTCACAAAAAGGTAACCAAAATCGCCGATCTTTTAGTCATAAAATGACTAAACTTGGTGAAAGACTTTCAGAATCTGAAGTTCTAATAATGAGACGAAAAATCGGTGGGTGACAGGTACTAAATGTCATCAAAAACGTCCTGACTTCAGAGTAAATAACCGACTTTCAAATTGTAACTATACTTACCGGAGAGTATCTTCCATGAAAAAGACCAAAATCGTATGTACGATTGGCCCTAAAACAGAATCTGTAGAGAAGCTAACTGAACTAGTTAACGCAGGCATGAACGTAATGCGCCTTAACTTCTCTCACGGTGACTACGAAGAACACGGCACTCGTATCGCGAACTTCCGTAAAGTAATGGAAGCTACTGGCAAACCACTAGCAATTCTTCTAGATACTAAAGGTCCAGAAATCCGCACTATCAAGCTAGAAGGCGGTAACGATGTTGATCTAGTAGCAGGTCAAGAGTTCACTTTCACAACTGACACTTCAGTTGTAGGTAACAAAGATAAAGTTGCAGTAACTTACGCTGGTTTCGCAGCAGACCTAAACGTAGGTAACACTATCCTAGTAGACGACGGTCTAATCGAGATGGAAGTTATCTCTAAGACTGAAACTGAAGTTAAATGTAAAGTTCTTAACAACGGTGCACTAGGCGAAAACAAAGGTGTTAACCTTCCTGGCGTTTCTGTAAACCTACCTGCACTATCTGAAAAAGATAAGAACGACCTTAAGTTTGGTTGTGAGCAAGGCGTTGACTTCGTAGCAGCTTCTTTCATCCGTAAAGCGTCTGACGTTCAAGAAATCCGTGAAGTACTTGCTGCAAACGGCGGCGAGAACATCCACATCATCTCTAAGATCGAAAACCAAGAAGGTGTTGATAACTTCGACGAGATCCTAGAGCTTTCTGACGGCATCATGGTTGCACGTGGTGACCTAGGTGTTGAAATCCCAGCTGAAGAAGTAATCTTCGCTCAGAAAATGATGATCGAGAAGTGTAACCGTGCACGTAAGATGGTTATCACAGCAACTCAAATGCTTGATTCTATGATCAACAACCCACGTCCTACTCGTGCGGAAGCAGGCGACGTTGCTAACGCGGTAATGGACGGTACTGACGCAGTAATGCTTTCTGGTGAAACGGCGAAAGGTAAATACCCTGTTGAAGCGGTAACTATCATGGCTCAAATCGCGAACCGTACTGACTCAGCGCTAAAAGCTGAACTAGGTTCTCGTCTAGACAGCCCACGCCTACGCATCACTGAAGCAGTATGTAAAGGTGCAGTAGACACAGCTGAGAAACTAGCTGCTCCACTTATCGTTGTTGCAACTGAAGGCGGTAAGTCTGCACGTTCAGTACGTAAGTACTTCCCAACTGCAAACATTCTAGCGCTAACAACTAACAAGAAAACTGCTGCACAGCTAGTTCTAACTAAAGGTGTTACTCCTGTAGTTGTTGATTCAATCGAAAGCACTGACGCATTCTACGTAGCGGGTAAAGAACTTGCTCTAGAATCAGGTCTAGGTAACAAGGGCGATATCGTTGTTATGGTTTCTGGCGCTCTAGTTGCTTCAGGTACTACGAACACAGCTTCTGTACACGTACTATAAGACTGAATTTTTAACACTTCAGTTTCTTGAGAAGGAGGGCTTATGCCCTCCTTTTTTATATGGCCTTCTTGCTCTCATAATAGGCTAATTGTATTATTTACCTCTATCAGAATTTCGTACTGTTTAATTTTATCGTCACGATTAAAGTTTCTATGAGGTGTATGTGTCTAGTCCCACTCTTACCGACAAAGTATTAAGAATGATCCGTCAGGATATTCTCGATGGCGAGCTTAAACCAGGTCAAAAACTCGTGGTTGCCGAACTCAAAGAGGAGTACAACGTAGGAGCGTCACCCATTCGAGAAGCATTGGTGCAATTATCTTGGAGCAAATACGTCAAACTCGAGCCGCAAAAAGGCTGCTGGGTTGCACCTGTATGTAAAGATGAGTTACATGACTTGTACGAAAGCCTGCAAATGGTCTCCGCATGCTTACTCAGTAAGGCAATTACGATTGGCGATGAAAAATGGGAACTGGATGTACTAACTGCTTATCACAAGTTATCCCGAGTAAAACCTGGCGAAAGCTTTTGCTGGAGGGAATGGGAAGAGCGCCAAAATCAGTTTCTTACTGCGCTGTTTGAAGGTGCTGGCTCTGTCAATATGTTTGGGTTTTTCCGCGATCTACTCACGCAAATTAAACGCTACCAATACTTCGCGATGCAGATTTTAGGCACAGGGAACCCTGGGCACTGTAATCTCGATGAGCAAGAAATACTGATGAAGGCATCGCTAGACAAAAAGAGTCAGGATGCTTTAGGTTATCTAGAGCGTTATTTGAGACAGTCAATACAGTGTATCGAAGCCGCCATCGACAACCAATGTCGCATACTGGCTAGCGAATAACGCTGAGACTAAAAAGCGGGGGTCTATCCCCGTTTTTTCGTTTTTGTAAAAGCACTAAGCAATATCATCATAACTATGACATAGCGATACGCAGTTACGCCCTGCACTTTTTGACTCATACAAAGCAATATCAGCACATTTATACGTTCTTGTACGATCAGAGGTTAAATCACTATACCCAGCACTGACAGTAATGCCTCTATCACTACGCATTTGAACCGCGACACGTAGCCTGTTCAATACAATTTCAGCCTCTTCTAGTGTTGTATGCGGCATAATCACTGCAAATTCCTCACCACCGACACGAGATACAAAGTCTGTGCTGCGGACTTCTTCTAGGAGGGTTTCTGCGACACTACAAATCACCTTGTCTCCTTCGTCGTGGCCAAGCTCGTCATTAATACGTTTAAAGTGGTCAATATCAAACAACGCCAAACAAGCAGGAGGGCTATCAGGATAGCGTTCAATAATCCCCGCATATTGCGCCAATTGCTCTTCAAATTTTCGGCGGTTCCACAACCCCGTCAAGCCATCTTTTTCGCTTAGGTTTCGTAATTTTTCTTCTAACTCTTTTTGCCCAGAGATATCCACCAGCGACGTAATGTAATAACTCACTTTACCTGATTTGGTTAAATTCGCCTGAATACGCATTATTGCAGTAAAGACTTGATTAAACTTAGTTCGACAACGAATCTCCCCTTCCCATACGTGTTCACTCTTCAGTGTTTTCCAGATACTCAGGTTTGCTTCGAGATCTTCAGGTAAGAGAATTAAATGATGTGCACTCCAACCTTGGGCATGCTTGGTTGAGTAACCCATCATGTTTTCAAACTCTTGATTAACCATGATGATTCTATGTGAAGCATCCGAGATCATCACCGCAGTCATACCATCAAGAGCAGCTCGAGCCAACTTCGATTCCATACTATGACGCCGATAATGCAGAGCAAGGGCTGCCGTCGGCAAAGTGAAGCCGAGCACCAAACTTAGAACAAAAAACGCTTCTTGGATTAAGTCATCAATATCCCTCTGAGCTCGGGATAATAACTGCTCATTGGTAAGATCAATAACCAGATGAAGAGGTTCGCTAGAAACAAACTGGATGGTGCGATACGCGACCAAATTCGAACCATTGTAAGCATAGCCCGAATCTTTTGAATTTAAACTACGCCAAATGTTTGGGTACATCCGGCCAAAATTAAATTGAGAGCGAGCGGGAATTATATGGCCATACAAACGAGCTGATTTAGGGCTATCAATGTAAAATCCGTCACTCTTAATCAGCTCAATATGGAAATCAAGCACTGACGAATAGTTGAGTCGAGAAGATAAATAGTCAATATCAACATTAAGGACGAGATACCCTTCGCGCTTTCCGTTAAGCGAAATAGGCATCAAAATGCGCAGTGACGGGCTATAGGGATAGACTAACTCGCCATACTCTCGTTCTAAACCTATCCCCCACGAAGCGATTTCGCCATCGTCTAAGTTCTTAGCGAATTGAAAGTAATCTCGCTCTGACTTATTTTGCAATTTGATCGCGGGCAACGCAGCGCCTGTTTCAATCTCATAATTAATCCTCACTTTTTCTCGACCAGAAACATCAAGAAAGCGAATTTGCTTATACAACTTTTGATTGATTGCGACCGAGATCCACATGTCTTCTAAGATGGAACGGTTCACCCGGTTAGGTTGGCGCAGATATTCATACAGACTTTGGCTGTGACCAAGTAGGTCACTGATCGTTTCGATTTGATCCTGAATATTGCTGTATTCACGGCCAGTATAGGCCAATTGATGTAACGCTTCTTGAGCGGTGTTCTCAACATTGTTTTCTAACAATGTCAGATATTTCTGATAGTAGTAAGCGGCAGTGAGTGCACTAAAAAATAGTGCTGTCGCCAATAAGGTGCCGACTCGCTTAGGTACTTTCACACGTCTAATGCCTATCATGCTTACTAAAACGACAATTATATCATTAATTGTTATTTTCTAAACAAAAAAGCCACTTAGATTAAGTGGCTTTTCTATATGCAATCAGAGAGTTAAGGTTTGAGGGCTCGCTCTCCTCGCGCAATGCCAACGACACCACTGCGAGCAACTTCGACAACTTCGGTCACTTCGGATATCGCTTGAATGAAGGCATCTAGCTTTTCACTCGTACCCGCAAGTTGTACGGTGTATTGGGAAGCCGTGACATCCACGATCTGGCCACGGAAGATGTCTGCCGTCCGCTTCACTTCTGCTCGCGCAAAACCACTGGCTTTCACTTTCACCATCATCAGTTCACGCTCAATGTGCTCATACTCGGTGACTTCTTGTACTTTCAGCACATCGATCAGTTTGTGTAACTGCTTCTGAATTTGTTCCAACTGCATCTCATCAGATGTCGTGGTAATGTTCATTCGCGACAGGGTTTCATCATCAGTCGGTGATACCGTCAAAGATTCAATGTTGTAACCACGTTGAGAGAACAAACCAACAACACGAGACAACGCACCCGGTTGGTTTTCCAATAGCAATGAAATAATGTGTCTCATATTAAGTTCTCTCCGTTTTGCTTAGCCACATTTTATCCATACCCTCACCTTTGATTTGCATCGGGTATACGTGTTCGGTTTCGTCTACGTTGATGTCCACAAACACCAGACGATCTTTCATATCCAACGCTTTTTGTAGCCCTTCTTCGAGCTGATCAGGCGTTTCGATACGAATACCGACGTGACCATAAGCTTCTGCAATCGCTGCAAAGTCAGGAACAGAACTCATGTAAGAATTAGAGTGACGACCTTGATAAATAATGTCTTGCCACTGTTTTACCATGCCTAAGAATCGGTTGTTCAGGTTGATGATCTTCACTGGAATGTCGTATTGCATGGCTGTCGACAATTCTTGAATATTCATCTGAATACTGCCGTCACCAGTCACAACCACGACCTCTTCTTGTGGCATGGCAAACTTCACGCCCATGCCAGCCGGAAGACCAAATCCCATGGTGCCAAGACCACCAGAGTTTATCCAACGGCGCGGCTTATTGAATGGGTAGTACAGCGCCGCAAACATCTGATGCTGGCCCACATCAGACGCCACATATGCGTCGCCATTAGTTAGCTTGTGCAGCGTTTCAATTACTTGCTGTGGCTTGATTCGTTCTGGAGACGTTTCATAAGACAAGCAGTTGCGGTCACGCCATACTTGAATGTCATCCCACCATGCAGTGATAGCATCTTGATCATTTCCACTACCTTGCTCTGCAAGCAGCCCGAGCATGGTTGTCAGCACTTTTTCCGCAGAACCTACGATCGGCAAATCCACTTTCACGTTTTTCGAGATCGATGACGGATCGATATCAATATGCATCACTTTTGCGTTTGGGCAGTACTTTTCAAGGTTGTTGGTTGTACGGTCATCAAAACGCACACCGATACCAAAAATAAGATCCGCTTCATGCATTGCCATATTAGCTTCGTAAGTGCCGTGCATACCCAACATGCCCAGTGAGTTTTTATGTGTACCCGGGAATGCCCCCAAGCCCATCAAAGTACTCACAACGGGTAGGTTCAGTTTGTCGGAAAGCTCTAAAATATGTTCATGGGCGCCAGAAATCACCGCACCACCACCGATATAAAGCACTGGTTTTTTCGCTTCTAATAGCGATTTAAGCGCTTTTTTAATCTGGCCTTTATGGCCCGAAGTTGTCGGCTTGTAAGAGCGCATTGAAAGCGTTTCTGGATATTGATAAGGCAGTTTGATTTGCGGGTTCATTACATCTTTTGGCAAATCAATCACAACTGGACCAGGTCGACCTGTAGTCGCGATATAAAACGCTTTTTTGATTGTTTCAGGAATATCTTCCGCTTTTTTTACTAAAAAGCTGTGTTTGACCACTGGGCGGGAGACACCGACGATGTCACACTCTTGGAAAGCATCATTACCAATTAGGCTATTTGGTACGTTACCCGAGATAACGATCATTGGGATAGAGTCCATATACGCTGTTGCAATACCCGTAATGGTATTGGTCGCGCCCGGCCCCGAGCACACAAGTACGACACCCGGTTTACCGGTAGCTCGAGCGTAACCATCTGCCATATGAGTGGCGGCTTGCTCATGCCTTACAAGTACGTGTTTGATTTGATCGGTTTTGGCATGCAGTGCATCGTAGATATCCAAAACAGAGCCACCTGGGTAGCCAAAGATCTGCTCTACGTGCTCTTCTATCAGAGATTGAACCACCATCTCTGCGCCTGACAACATTGCTGTCATAATTGCTCTCCTTAGCCAGTTTCCTCACCGTAAGGTCAACGGATTGGTCTGGTTTTACATAGTCTAGGTCTTATTCGTAGCCTAATCGAAATACTTCCACGTTTTCGGCTATGTCTTGCGTTCGTCATAACATCCCGCAAGGTTACCCAACAAATGTAACGTTTTATTATCAAAGGGTCTAATGAGAGATTGGTCTACTTTTTAAACAAGATACTAGTAATTAGAATGTTAGTAGGAATAGCAGCCACACATCTCCTATTTCACAGTACAACCTAAAAAATTAACGCTCAAAAAAAGAACATTATTTCATAAGGTTTTAGCTATAGGGTGCGAAATAGCGTTATTTGACGAGCAAAGCAGAAAAAATCAATACAAACAAAAATCCCCAGCAATGCGCGATCACATCACTGGGGATTTTTTCATCAATATAAAATCTAAGTCAGCTTAAGTTACTTTTTATCCGACTTTTCCTTATACATTTCTTCAATTTCATCTTGGTATTTGTCATTGATGACTTTACGACGAAGTTTTTGAGTTGGCGTTAACTCACCATCATCCATAGAGAAAGCTCTTGGTAACAGTTTAAACTTCTTCACTTGTTCAAACTTTGCCAACTCTTTTTGAAGATCGTTCACCCGCTTCTCAAGCATTTCGACCACCTGGTGGTGCTTAATCAACTCAACGCGATCGTGATATTTGATATTCAGCTCTTTCGCGTACTCTTCTAGCGAGTCATAACAAGGCACGATAAGCGCAGAAACAAACTTACGAGTATCCGCAATGACTGCGATTTGCTCGATGAAGTGGTCTTTACCAATCGCACCTTCAATCATTTGTGGAGCGATGTATTTACCACCTGAAGTTTTCATCAACTCTTTGATACGATCGGTGATGAACAAGTTGCCATTTTCATCAATGTAACCAGCGTCGCCCGTTTTTAGGAAACCGTGCTCATCAAAGGTCTTTTCCGTCTCTTCTGGCATTTTGTAATAGCCACGCATCACCATTGGACCACGAACCAGAATCTCGTTGTTTTCGCCAATCTTAACCTGTGCGCCAGGCATCGACATACCAATAGAGTCGGGGTTAAAACATTTATCATCCCAACACGATACTGTCGCCGTGGTTTCAGTCATGCCGTAGCCCAACTTAACGTTGATACCAATCGCATGGAAGAATCGACCGATGGTTTCATCCAGCTTTGCACCACCACAAGGCATAAAGTTGATTTGCCCGCCAAGTAGCGCACGCAGTTTGCTCAGAACCAACTTATCCGCCAAAGCGTATGACTTACGCAGCAAGAGCGATGGCTGACGTTTTTCTTGATGACAAGCGGCCATTTTTGCGCCCATGTTGACTGCCCAAGTAAACATGATCTTACGATGAATCGGCGCGCGAGACACTTTCTCATGAATCGCAGAGAAGATCTTCTCATAGAAACGCGGTACGGCACACATCACGGTAGGTCGCACCTGGCTCAGTGCATCACGTACTTGCATGGTGTCTTGCAAATAGCAGTTGGTCGCCCCTTTGTACAATACATAAAAGGTCCAAGCGCGCTCAAATACGTGTGATAACGGAAGGAAACATAATGACACGTCACTTTGAGAAAGGCTCAAGCGCTGATCGTGCCCTTCCAATTGCGCCGCAATGTTTGCGTAGTCCAACATAACGCCTTTTGGCTGGCCTGTTGTACCCGAGGTGTAGATCAGCGTGAGTAGATCATCTTCTTTTGCCTGATCTAAACGCGCGTCCAATTCAACTTGATATGTAGCGTCGCCTTTGGCAACAAATGCTTGCCAAGAGATAACGAAATCATGATCGCCAAGTTCTATATCATCAGACATCGCAACAATGAGCTCTAACTGTTCGCACTGGTCGAAAATGCTCACTGCTGCATCAAATTGAGGCTGTTCACCAACAAACAGAACTTTGACGTCTGCATTGTTAATGATGTACGCCGACTGGGCGGAAGTATTGGTGGGGTAAATAGGTACTGTCACGCTGCGTAATTGCAGTGCTGCGATATCAGCGATCGTCCATTGCGGCATGTTGTTCGAGAAAATGCCGATCTTATCTTGGACTCCTAATCCCTGAGCCAAAAGTGCAAGTGATAAAGCATCAACTTGCTGACCAAATTGCGTCCACGTAATACCTTGCCACTCCTCACCCACTTTATGCTTGAGTGCAACGCGTGTACCACCGTTCGCAATTTGTTCACGAATACGTTTAACGATATGAAAATCTAACTTGGCCATTCTTTTACTTACCTTTTGGCTTACAGGCGTAAGCTAATTGAGCGAACAAGTGTACTCACGGCTTGCTAAAACGCAACTGACCAGTATCAAACTTATCACTAATAAGAGACAACTATCACTTATACGTCGCGAACGTACCTCAAATTGCTGAATGATTACTCTATTTAACTTACTGTTTAGATTGTTGATTACGAAAACAAAAAGCCCCGAGAGACAAAAATCGCTCGGGGACCAATGAATTGTAAAAATTGATGATTACCAATATGGTCTAATCGAGAAGACCAAACGTCATCTTATTTTGCGGCAACGACTTCACCACAAGTGATCATCAGTTGATCGCGTAGCCAAATGTGGCCTTTATCTTTTTCACTTGATTCATGCCAGCTTAAGAATCCGCTGATTTCTTTGTTCGCAAATGGGAAATCAAGAATTTGCAGTTGATCGCTGTTTACCGCATTTTCCGCCATCCAACGTGGTGCAATAGTCACAAGCTCAGATTGACCCACCACGTATAGTAGGTTGCTTAAACTAGAACCTTCATACGCCGCTTGGCAATCCAGTTCACGGTACGCTTGCTCTGAGAAACTACGTTGGCCATGCACTTTCGATAACTTCGCATGCTTTTCGTTAAGCAGTTGCTCAGCCGTCACACCACCTTGAATGCGTGGGTGTGTTTTTGATGCGATAACCACTAATTCATCTTTGAAGATTTCAGTACTTGAGAAACCTTGCTCATCAAAACGAGCGTAGTCGATCACGAAATCAATTTCTTGGTAGCGCATACGCTCAGACAACAAACGGTCAAATTCTGCATCTAGATGAAGCTGAACGTTTGGTGCTTGTTGATTCACTTTTGCCATGATCTTCGGAGCAAAACGCATGTCACAAGGGCTGCAAATCGCAAGCTTGAATAAGCGAGTCGAAGATTCTGGTTGGAATACAGAGCTAGGAAGTTCATTGCGAATCAGCTGTAGTGCTTGGCGAATAGGGCCAAACAGTTGACGAGCTCGTTGCGTAGGCTGAATACCACGGCCTTGGCGCATGAATAGCTCGTCGTTAAACATCACTTTTAAGCGTGCCACGGCGTTACTTACCGCCGGCTGAGACATGCCTAGGTTATGTGCTGCACGAGTAATATTTTGCTCTTGCATTACAGCATCAAATACAGTCAGTAGGTTTAAATCTACACCACGCAAAGTGCTTTCCATACGGTAGCTAGCAATTGCGCTCATCGCGTCTTTCTTCTCTAACATTGAGTGCGCCTCTTTTGTAATCGTCAACTTTGTTCATTAAATTCATAACGAATAGAATCCCATCTCGCACAAAAGACGGCGGCTGGATTCGAATCATTTTACGAATAGATAACCTAACTTTTTATTATATTTATCGTCCGGATACTTCCGGCTCGAACTGTACTATCAACTAATCGATTGCGGTTTCGCAACTAGATTGATATTTAATCAGTAAATTTTAGCCAATTAGGTATTTATTCGTTAAATAACAAAAACTTGATAAAAACATAAAAAACTATAAAACACGTAAAAATGCATTCTTTGAGGACGTATTTAGCAAATTGATAGGACAGGTGGTTAACACAAGCATGCATTTGGCTCAGTTATTGGTTGGGATAAGAACAACATATAGCAGCTATATCTCTGATTGAATTTCGCACTTATCAGTCAAATTATCAGCAAATACGCACTGAATAGAAATGAGAGAGGAAGAATAAAAATGCAGCCTTCCAAACAGAAAGGCTGCAACAAAATCGTGTCAAAAATGGAAGGAACAATGTACTGAACAACGTACTTAAATGTTCGACACGTAACTTGGAAAATCAACCTGCTCCCACAGCTGTCTGGATAACTCTGCTTTTGAATCCCATGCACCTTGCAATACCCAATGAACAATAGCCTGAGCAACATCTGGGTATTTCACACTTTCGGCTTGTTGCTCCTTCAGCCACTGGCGTACTGCGGAAATGTCTAAGCTCTCCATCGACATCGCAAGCCCTAAGTCTTCTAAGGTCGCAACATTGCTCTGCTGCTCGAATTGACCCGCGAGTGGCTTTAGTAACAATTTTTTCCCCAAAGACAAGGCTTCTGAAGGAAGCTCAAACCCACCATTAGCAATGACACCACTACAGCGATGCAAATGATGCTGGAAGTTGCTGTGGCATAAAGGGCGCAGTTCTATGTTTTCTACCTGCTCACATTCGATCACATCCGGGTGATAACAGATAAACGCTTGTTGATTAAAGTGGAACAATAAGTCCGAGATATCTTCAATCGATTCGAACGGTAGATACACCAACACGAAGTCGTCGTTTTCTGCTTGGCTATCGACGGTATGCACTATCGGTGGTAACAAAGGTTGATCAAAATGATGCCAATGCAAACCAAGGTGATGTTGAGAAGGCGCAAAGTATTCAATGACGGATTTATCTAACCAACTTGCTCCCTTTAGTGGCACCGGATAACGGAAAGCATTTTGGTGGCTGATACCAATAGAAGGCTTATTTTGTTGTCTCGCTGCCCACGCAGTCACAGGTTCGAAATCATTAATGATAAGATCGTAGGACGACAGATCGAGTTGCTTAACTTCTTTGAAAAACTGCACCAAATTGTTATTCAATGCTGTTTTCGCGTAGTTTACAGAGCCTTTTTCGGTAATAAAGGTGAAGCCTCGGCGAGTCTGGTAATCGCCAAATGCTTCCATTGAAAAGTATTTTTCCGGCGCTCGCCCAGAAAACAAAAAGTCGACCTCAACATCGTGCTCTTTAAACGCATGACTCATCGCCCTTGCGCGTGCAATGTGTCCGTTTCCTGTCCCTTGAACACCGTACAAGATTTTCATCAATTAGCCTCCTAACATCGCAATCGCTAATCCACCACAAAGACTGCCAAGCAGTGCACCAATGATGACATCGGTAAAAAAGTGCACACCCAATAAGATTCGCGCGGTTCCAATTAAACTTGCCCAAAAGAATGCAGCAACGCCTAGGCTCGGATAGAAATGGTCAATCAGCGTCGCCATGACAAACGCAGCGGCAGTGTGTCCTGAAGGAAGACTGTAGCGATCAGAGGGAGTAATAAAAGCAGGAAGGAGTGCACTAAGCTCTTCAGGGCGACGACGCTTAAAACTATTTTTCAGCGTCCAATAAATTGGTAGCTCGATAGCAAAAGCAAGTAAACCCGCCAGTAAAAACCAGACTCCTTGCTCCTTATCTAAATACCAAGCTAATAAACCCAACACCAAGTAAAGGTGCCCGTCACCACTGTGGGAGACTCCTTTGCTGATATTGGCGACTTGTTGATTAAAACGGTGCTTAAGACAAACACTAGAGAGCGCTAAATCAAACTTAGCAATGGTTGCAATTGGCTGTGTAATTGTCTCTATGGTTCGCATGTGACCTTTCCTTACTTTGACAACACCTTTGTGTGAAAAGTAGGAGGTTTAGGTGACAACAGCATGACGGGAATTTGGACAATTAATGACAAAGGCCAAATTAAGGTGTGCCCAACAATTTATCTATTGGGCATAACCATAAAAATAGAACATTAAGAAGGGTTTGCTGGTTGCGGTTGAGGGGTGTCTATATACCAGACTTTTCTCTTCTTGCGGCAGGCGCGCAAAGAGCCCGTCGTCATGTCGCCATCTTTTGTAAGCTCATAGCTCAGTGAGCGGCAAGTATAGTTTCCCGACAGTTCATGCTCTATACTCGTTTGCTCCGTTTTACTAGAGTTAGGCTCTAGTAAAGGGTTAGGCTGTGTAGATAAAATGTCACGATTTATCACATTGCTGCGCGCATAATCCTTATGGACATAACCTTTTATCACTCCTTTCTGTTCAACGAGAAACCAAGGTTGATCAACTACTTTTGCTAGCACATTAAAGACTTCCCCTTTCGATAATACGCCAAGCTTTTCCCCTTCAAGACTCGGTTTGGAGCGTAGGTTTAATGTGGTCTTAGAGCGGTAAGAAACATCCATAAACTCTACTGGGCTTGAAGTATCGACACCTTCAGTGGTTGGTCGGAAAACTTCCGCTTGCTGTTTCTCACTAGGTTGAACGCGGATCTTCCACCAAGAATACGTTTCCGGATCTTTACCTTTAAACTTATTTCGGCTGTCAGACTCAAGGGCAACAAGCATCTGATTCAAGAACGATTCGCGTCCCTCATAACTCAAAAATCGATCCATTTGATCATTGATAACCATGACGCTCTGCGAGTGATCATTCATAACAACGGGGGAAGCCACTTCCACATAGGTCTGCGATTGAAACAGCTGACAACCCGACAAGCTGACCAGAGTAAATACTATGGCTGAACGTCCAAATTGTTTTGTTAACCTCATTCTTTCCCTAACCCTTATTTCTTTTACCTAGTGCAACTGCACTACTATAAATGGTCATTCAAAACTTTTGCCAAACAATTCGGACCTTTGTGTGACAAGTCGCAATCCCGATGCTTGTTTTGGTAATGAAACGTCGCAAACTTGATGAGAACTTACTTCTTCTAGCACGTTTCTATCGCATCATGTCGTTTCACTTAGTGCATCATTTTTTTCAAGCAAACGAAAAGACTCATCCGATATGAATAAAAAATCGACTTTAGGGTTGACGCGCTTCATGGAGTGCGGTACTAATTTGTTAACTTAATTATGTGGAAAGCTTAACAACTATGTTAGCTCATTTTTCTATCCTGCTTAGCCTCCTCCTGATCGTGACCAGTTCGCGCG